>NZ_JANEWM010000017.1:0-82910 GCF_028069825.1 Citrobacter sp. Igbk 14 | reverse complement strand
ATATTTACATAACTTGTCACTTACTGTGTCTTTCTTTAATAAATATACATAAATTGTCATGAATTTGAGGTAGGCAAAAACCGAAGTGGGTGAATAGTTTTCCCTGCAACTATTGCTTCTTATTTAATATAACGCCGAATAAATACGGTGATTTTGCTTAATCACTTCAGCGAAGTGAAACGTGAAAGCGCCGGGTATTAGAAAGTCGTATGATGTTTTTTAAAAATCGTCATACTTTTCTGCGCTGTATCATTTTTTTCGGCATTACTGTCCGCCATAATCCCTTCCCCAGGAGACCGTCTAACGTAAATTGTTCGTTAAACGAGATAAAAATAACGTAAATCTGGATAAGAGAATGATTAAAGGCAAGCTGGCACTGCTGACGTGCGCACTGACTCTCGCATTAACCTCACCACTCTTCGCTGCGCAAAATGCAGACGAAGGCCAGACGCTAAAACTGGCCATTGGGCCCGAGCCGACGGAGGGATTTGACCCGATGTTGGGCTGGAGTCATGGCAGCTATCTGCTGTTGCATGCACCTGTGTTAAAGCAAAATGCGGATATGAGCTGGGGAAACCTGCTGACGGAAAAAGTGGTGACCAGTGCCGACGGCAAAACCTGGACGCTGACGCTTAAGCCCGATCTCAAATTCTCTGATGGTTCACCGCTAACGGCTGAAGATGTGGTCTTCACCTATAACAAAGCCGCAAAAAGTGGTGGAAAAATTGACATGGGAAATTTCACCCATGCCCGCGTGATAGACAACCGCACGGCAGAAATTACGCTTAGTCATCCGCAGAGCACTTTTGTGAATGTGCTCGGTTCGTTAGGTATTGTTCCGGCAAAACAGTATGACGAAAAAACATTTGCCAAAAATCCGATTGGCGCAGGTCCTTACCGCCTGGTGAGCTTTCAGCCGGGGCAGCAACTGATCGTGGAAGCAAATCCGTGGTATGCCGGTAAGAAGAATGATTTCAACCGGTTAGTATTTGTATTCCTCGATGAGGATAACGCATATGCCGCAGCGCGAAGTGGTCAGTTGGGACTGGTACGTATTGCGCCGTCGATGGCGGTAGCACCTGAACAGCAGAATTTAAAACTGTGGGTTCGCGACAGTGTAGAAAACCGCGGTATTGTTTTCCCAATGGTTCCGGCAGGGAAGAAAGATGCTAATGGTTATCCGGTTGGGAACGATATTACAGCCGATATTGCTATCAGGCGTGCGATCAATTACGCCATTGACCGTAAGCAGCTTGCCGGGCAGGTTATGGAAGGTCATGCAATCCCCGCGTATAGCGCGGTTCAGGGATTGCCATGGCAGGGGACTTCGGTGGCATTCAAAGATGGTGACGCTGAAAAAGCCCGCACGATTCTGGATCAGGCAGGCTGGAAAGTGGGCAAAGACGGTGTACGGGTGAAAGACGGTAAAGAGGCGCGTCTGACGTTGTGGTATGCCAGCGGCGACAGTACCCGTCGTGATTTAGCCGAGGCCGTGCGCGCCATGCTGGAGCCGGTAGGCATTGCAGTGTCGCTGCAGTCGGGTAGCTGGGAAACCGTTGAACGCCATATGCATGCTAATCCTACGCTGTTCGGCTGGGGGAGTCTGGATCCGATGGAGCTTTTCCATCACTACAGCGGGCAGGCGGCGGGTGTGGAGTATTACAACCCGGGCTACTACAGCAATCCGGTGGTCGAGCAACATCTCAAGCAGGCCATTGATGCACCAGACTGGCAAAAAGCGTTACCTTTCTGGCAACAGGTTGAGTGGGATGGCAAACAAGGCGCAGGCGTACAAGGGGATGCCGCATGGGCATGGCTGCTGAATATTCAGCACACCTATCTGGCAAATCCGTGCATTGATCTGGGCAAAGGTGCACCGGAAATTCACGGTAGCTGGTCGTTGCTCAACAATCTTGATGAATGGACCTGGACCTGCCGTTGATGAAGTCTGTTTTAGGCCATGTATTACGGCTGATAGTGTTGTTAGTGCTGGTCGCGGCTGGCACTTTCATCTTGCTCAGCTTTTCTCCGGTCGATCCAATCCGTGCCTATATTGGCAACGATTTGCTGCATGTTCCGCCGGAGCAATATGCACGTATTGCTGCACGTTGGGGCCTGGATCAACCTCTGTGGGAGCGTTTTTTCCACTGGTTCTTACGCGTGCTACAGGGCGATCTTGGTTACTCGATGCTGTTTAATGCCCCTGTTGCCAGCGTGATTAAGGAGCGGTTTGCGACCTCGTTTGCGCTGCTTAGCGGTGCGTGGTTGGTTTCCGGTTTATTGGGAACGACAATGGGGTTTGTTGCTGGTCGCTACCTGAACCGTTGGCCGGATAAAGCCATCTGCCGACTTAGCTATCTGCTTTCTTCCTTACCGACCTTTTGGATTGGCATGCTGTTGCTGGCGGTATTTGCGGTGCGCTGGCCGCTGTTCCCGGTCTGTTGTGCGTGGGAACCGGGAAATAACAGTGATATGGCAACGCTGACTGAACGTCTGCGCCATCTGGTTCTCCCTGTTTGTGCACTTAGTCTGCTGGGGCTGGGGCAAATTACGTTGCACACGCGGGAAAGTATCGCCAGCGTGATGAAAAGCGAATTTGTCCGCTTTGCGCGTTCGCAGGGTGACAAGGGATGGTCGCTGTTGCGACACCAGGTTCTGCGACACGCCATCACGCCAGCGCTATGTCTACAGTTTGCCTCGTTGGGCGAACTGTTGGGCGGTGCGTTGCTGGCTGAAAAGGTTTTTGCTTATCCGGGGCTGGGGCAGGCTACCATCGATGCCGGATTACGCGGTGACCTGCCGTTACTGATGGGGATTGTCTTGTTCAGTACCGTGCTGGTGTTTATGGGTAACTCTCTCTCTGCCTGGTTTGTCCATGTTCTGAATCGTGCGCTGGAGCGACCCGATGCTCTATAACCCGACGCCGACGCTTGTTCGTCTTTTGCTGTCCGTGAGTGGCCTGTTATTTATTGCAGTATATGGTGCGGCCACATTGGATAATCCGTTGAGCGTGAATCTTCTTGCCCGTCATCTTCCGCCTGATGCGCTGTACTGGTTTGGTACCGACAATCTGGGGCGCGATTTGTGGGTTCGTTGCTTTCAGGGGGCGCTTACCAGTCTGCAAATCGGTATTGGCGCGGCCCTGTGCAGCGGGTTCATTGCGTTACTGATGGCGGCGATTTCCCGTTTGCATCCTCGCCTGGATGTCGTCATGCGTCTGATCACCGATGCGATGTTGTCCATGCCGCACCTTCTGCTGCTGATTTTGATCTGTTTTACGTTGGGCGGTGGGAAAAGCGGGGTGATTATGGCAGTTGCGCTCACACACTGGCCGCGGCTGGCATTGATTTTACGTGCTGAAGCGGAACGCGTGGCCCACAGTGATTATCTGACACTCACCTGGCGACTGGGACATGGCCACTTTTACTGCTGGCGGCATCACTATTTACCCGCGCTGTTGCCCCAGTGGCTAACGGGAACGTTGCTGATGTTCCCTCACGCGGTATTGCACAGTGCAGCGTTAAGTTTCCTTGGCTTCGGGTTGGCACCACACGAACCTTCGCTGGGACTGTTGCTGGCAGATGCGCTGCGGTTTATCAGTCATGGCGACTGGTGGCTGGTGCTGTTTCCAGGGCTGATGCTATTTCTCCTTGTGATGCTATTTGATCAACTTGCCCGGGCGGTACATCGTTTATGGTTGAGAGGTGATACATGTTGAGTTTGCAGCAGATTTCGCTGGAAGTGGCGCGTTATCGCTGGTACGGCGCAAAAAAATGGTCCTCGTTGCTGCAGGATGTCTCCTTTGATGTTGCGCCAGGCCAGATGGTGGCGTTAGTGGGGGGCAGCGGTGAGGGTAAGAGCCTGCTGCTGCAATGCCTACTTGATCTATTGCCGGAAAATTTGCGCTTTCATGGCAATATCACCCTTGATGGAAAAATGCTGGATAACAATGACATCAGGGCATGCCGTGGCAATACGTTTAGTTATGTTCCGCAAGGTGTGCAGGCGCTGAATCCGCTGCTGTCGATTGAAAAGCATTTACGAAGAGCCAGCCAGCTTTCCGGTCAGGCGTGGAATACAGGGCAAATTGAACGCTTGCTCGAACGTCATCATCTGGATACCACCGTGTTAGAGTCTTTCCCGCGTCAGCTTTCGGGAGGGATGGCCAAACGCATTCTGGCGTGTCATGCCGCGCTCAGCCAGGCTCGTTATATTCTTGCCGATGAGATTACCGCCTGGCTTGATGCGCCTCTGGCAAATCAGCTGCTGGAACAGCTACGCGGCCTGTGTGAGCAGGGAGCAGGTGTTTTATGGGTGACACATGATCTCACTCTGGCTGCACGTCACGCAGATCGCATTGTCGCGCTGCATAACGGAACGGTGTCGGATAATGTCAGCCGGGAACAGCTTTTGCGCGGTGAAATTAGTGAACATCTGCAACGGCAATGGCGAGCGCTGCCTGAAAGCAATCAACTTTTTGGAGAGCGGTATGCTGTGCTGTCGTGATGTGTTCATTCGTCAGGGAGGCAAAATACTGTGGCAAAATCTCTCATTCTCGCTTTCGCCAGGGGAACGTATTGGGATTTGCGCACCCAGTGGAACCGGAAAAACAACACTGGGACGTGTGCTTGCGGGGTGGCAAAAGCCGACATCCGGTGACGTTCTGGTTGATAACCAACCGTTGCCGCGCCATCAATATTGCCCGGTGCAGCTCGTGCCGCAGCATCCTGAATTAACCTTTAACCCCAGACGGAGTACCGGTGATGCGGTTCATGATGCCTGGCGGCCAGATGCAGAAATGCTTGCCCGACTGCATATTAAGCCGGAGTGGCTAACGCGTCGTCCCGGACAACTTTCGGGTGGTGAGTTGGCTCGAATTGCCATACTGCGGGCGCTCGACCCGCGTACGCGTTTTCTGATTGCCGATGAAATAACTGCGCAACTCGATCCCTCTATCCAACGGGATATCTGGGTGCTGCTGCTTGAAGAGTGTCAGCGCCGTCCGTTAGGTATGCTGATTATCAGCCATCAACAGGCATTGCTTGATCAGATTTGCACGCGAACGCTACGCTGTCCGGATAACTCCTCAGATTAAACCACTCACTGGTCAATAACATGAAGATAAAATCGATGGCTATGGTCGCGGCCCTGTTGTGGGCCGCGGTGCCGATGGCAAATGCCTCTGTTCAGGTAGGTTTTTCACCGGAAGGTTCGGCGCGGGGTTTAGTTCTCGACACTATTCATCATGCGCGGCACACCATCGACATGATGGCGTATTCCTTTCAGTCTGCGGATATTGTTCAGGCGCTGGTAGATGCAGAAAAAAGAGGTGTTGTTGTCCGGGCAGTGATCGATAAAAAACGTAATCAGGGGAAAGTCAGTCAGAAAGCGATCGCGTTTGCGACGGCCAACGGTATCGCTATCGAGCTGGATGATCACTATCACCTACAACACGACAAGACCATGATTATTGATGGCGACACGCTGGAGACCGGCTCGTTTAATTTTGCCAAATCCGCCGAATTTGCGAATTCTGAAAACGTGTTGGTGATCCGTGGAGAGCCTGACGTTGTGGCGCAGTACCAGGCCCATTTTGACAGCCGTTGGAAAATTGCCCGCCAGCATGATTGAGTGACGTAAAACGATATTGATTAAATTGTAATGTTATATTATAACATTTCACTCGCAAATGATTTGAGGGTGAAATTTTGGCTATGCATGTGGAAAAATTGGCAGTCGCTCTGGGGATGCTTTTGGTTAGTAGTCAGGTACTGGCGCATGGTCACCATTCCCATGGTGCACCAATGACCGAAATAGAACAAAAGGCGGCAGAAGGCGTTTTTGATGACAAAAATGTACAGAACCGCACGCTAGCCGACTGGGATGGCATGTGGCAGTCTGTCTATCCGTACCTGGTGAGTGGTGAACTGGATCCGGTATTCAAAAAGAAAGCGGAGAAAGACAAGAGCAAAACGGCAGAGCAGATTAAGGCCTATTACCGTGAGGGTTACGCGACCGATGTTGACACTATTGGTATTGAAAACGGCGTAATGGAGTTTCATACCGGTAAAAAGGTGGCAGCGTGTAAGTATGACTATGCCGGATATAAAATTTTGAACTATACGTCAGGTAAGAAAGGTGTGCGTTACCTGTTCGAGTGTAAAGACGCTGGCAGCGACGCGCCGAAATACGTGCAATTCAGCGATCACATTATTGCGCCACGTAAGTCGAGCCACTTCCATATCTTTATGGGGAATACCTCGCAGGCTGCCCTGCTTGAAGAGATGGATAACTGGCCAACCTATTACCCGTATCAGCTTAAGGGCGAAGAGGTGGTGGATGAAATGTTGCACCACTAATCCCGACTGAAACTGTTCAATAAAACCCGCCGATGTTGGCGGGTTTCTGTGTATTACACTGACAGGAACATTATTTTCCGGACGTCAGCGTGTTGTAGCTGGTCATCAGGTTGCGATAGTCAGGAATATGGTTGGAGAACAACGTTCCCAGCCCTTCAATATCGTTGCGCCAGTCACGGTGTAACTCACAGGCCAGACCGAACCACGTCATTAATTGTACGCCGGCAGATGACATACGATTCCACGCGGAATCACGGGTCAGCGGATTAAACGTACCGGATGCATCGGTGACCACAAACACGTCGAAACCGGCTTCAATGGCAGAAAGCGCAGGGAATGCGACGCAGACTTCGGTTACCACCCCGGCGATAATTAGCTGCTTTTTGCCTGTTGCTTTGATCGCGTTAACAAAATCTTCGTTATCCCAGGCATTAATCTGGCCAGGACGTGCGATGTAAGGGGCATCCGGGAACAGTTCTTTCAGCTCAGGAACCAATGGACCGTTAGGACCGGTTTCAAAGCTGGTGGTCAGAATCGTCGGGAGTTTGAAATACTTCGCCAGATCGCCTAATGCCAGAACGTTGTTTTTAAACTTGTCTGGATCGATGTCACGGACCAGTGAAAGTAAACCCGTTTGGTGATCGACCAGTAGTACGGCAGCCTGATCTTTATCAAGACGTTTGTAAGCAATAGTCATTTTCTTTCTCCATGTGATGAGAGGGTGCCTTGCGGGCTGAATCTACTGATAAACATTAGTGGCTAAACGGGGCATTGGGTAGGCGCAAAAGTGGGTTTCATCGTTGCAAATCTGGAACGAATAATGATGTTGCAACCGGACTGAAACAGAATGCTATATTCTAAAGCTTCTCTTTCCATCCCCTGGCGCATTCGTTAGCATATTGTCTCGCAGCAAGTGCATGTGTTTTTTCAGGAAGAGGTTAACGTGTTCGCAGAGTATGGAGTTCTGAATTACTGGACATATCTGGTGGGGGCTATTTTTATCGTGCTGGTACCGGGGCCAAATACGATATTTGTGCTGAAGAACAGCGTCGGTCGTGGCGTGAAGGGCGGTTATCTGGCAGCAAGCGGTGTGTTTATCGGTGATGCCGTATTGATGTTTTTGGCCTATGCCGGCGTAGCTGCGCTTATCAAAACGACGCCCGTATTGTTCAATATCGTTCGTTATCTCGGCGCGTTTTATCTGCTGTATCTCGGTGCGAAGATCCTGTATGCCACACTGAAATCGAAGGCCAGCGATGCGGCGCCAGAAGAAGTTCCGTTTGGCGCGATTTTCAAACGTGCATTAATTCTGAGTCTGACGAATCCTAAAGCCATTCTGTTTTATGTTTCGTTTTTCGTACAGTTTATTGATGTCAACGCGACTCACTCAGGGTTGTCGTTCTTTATTTTGGCGATGACGCTTGAAATAGTGAGCTTTTTCTATCTGAGCTTCCTTATTTTCTCCGGTGCGTTTGTGACACAGTATATTCGTACGAAGAAAAAACTGGCTAAAGTTGGGAATTCCCTCATTGGCTTGATCTTTGTCGGTTTTGCCGCGCGTCTGGCGACGCTTCAGTCGTAACGCTATTGGCCCGCTGTTGACGGCGGGCTTTCAGTATTAAGCTGTTTCCTTCATCGAAAGATGGGATGGTTATAACCAATAAATGGTATTTTAAATATATATTTTGAGGCGTACCCTGTTTACAGCAGCGATTCAATAAGACTCGCTGGTTGTCGACTGGAAAAGGGAAGAAAAATGCTTCAAATTCCACAGAATCATATTCATACACGCTCAACGCCGTTCTGGAACAAAGAAACTGCACCTGCCGGAATTTTCGAACGCCACCTTGATAAGGGTACCCGTGCCGGGGTTTATCCTCGACTTTCTGTGATGCAGGGGGCGGTCAAATATCTCGGATTTGCAGATGAACACAGCCCGGAACCTGAAGAGGTGATGATTATCGAAGCCGGTCAGTTCGGCGTTTTTCCACCAGAGAAATGGCATAACATCGAAGTGATGACCGACGACACCTACTTTAATATCGACTTTTTCGTGGCGCCCGAAGTGTTGATGGAGAGCGCAAATCAACGAAAAGTTGTGCGTACCGGCAAGGAGTAAATCATGGGTAAAGCAACCTACACCGTTACAGTCACCAATAACAGCAATGGCGTGTCTGTCGATTATGAAACTGAAGCACCGATGACGCTGTTGATTCCGGATGTGGCCGCTGAAGTGGTTAAAGACCTGGTCAATACGGTTCGTTCATACGATACCGAGAATGAGCACGAAGTCTGCGGCTGGTAGGGTTTTCATCTCTGCTATTGCTTGATTGCATTCATTTTAAAATTAAAACCGCATCGCGCGTTGACGGCTCGATGCGGTTTTTTTTATTCATGATGCGTAGTTTGTGCGCTCATTTTCTGTAAAAAAGTTTTCTTAAGAAAACCTTAAGAAGATCGCATAGATTGCTAATGGCTTAAAATTCGCTGGGGTTATGATCGGCTGTCTTTCATTTAACAGAACATCGTGCTTATGAAACTTGATACCCGATTAACATTCCCAACACTCCTGCTGGGGCTGGTCACTGCGGTGATCCCGTTTACTGCCAACTTGAATCTCCCCTTGCTCAACGGCGGCGTCGTCAGATGGATTGAAAATGGTCAGGCGCTTTGGTTGTTTTTTGGTGCCATGTTTACTTTCTGCTACATCCGGCCTTTTTCGCGTCCTGATGGCGAGAAGCAATTTTGGCTGTGGGCCGTGCTGTGGTGGTTAGTTTTGCTGGGACGAAGCACCAGTTGGGGGCGCGATTATTTTCCCGATCAGCCCAGGTTGTTATTCAGGGCTATCTCTGTTGTATTAATCGCCATGATTATCTTGCCGGTAGTGATTTCAGCGAACCTGCGTCGGGAGATTGTCAATCGCTTGCGCAATGAGTCGCTGCCGCTCTGGTTGTTGGCGATCACCAGCTGTGCATTTTTGATCTCCGACACGGTCGAGCACCACCGTCTGCTGGCTCCCGTCTTTCTTCACAACGCGCAGTATGGCGATCTGATTGAAGAACTGTACGAATTGCCGTTTATGGTTGGGCTATTTCTGATGAGTTTTAACTTTATGGCGCGGGATAAGCAGGCAGAAGATATGGCTATTCGGTTTAACGATCCGCAGTTGGCGAAGTAACGCAATGGCATTTGCCTGAGCCTGGAGGTACGACTCAGGCAAATGTGCAGGTTACTTACGCGATAGCCTCACACAGACGTGATTTCATCTCGCTGTAAGATTTCGCGGCATAGTTCTCCGCCCAACCTTGATCGGTGATGTGCTCAACATTGACGGCGCAATATTTGGTTTCCGGGGTTTTCGAGATGGGGTCCAGATTATCCTGGGTCAACTCATTACACGCGCCAATCCACCATTGATAGGTCATATACACGGTTCCGGGGTTGATGCGTTCCGAGACATCAGCCCGACTGATTACCTTGCCACGACGCGAGCTCACCCAAACCAGATCGCGATGACGGATACCGAGGTTTTCCGCATCACGCGTACTGATCTGAACATAGCCCGGCTCATCGGCCAGGGCCTGCAATGCTGCGCAGTTGCCGGTCATCGAGCGGCACGAATAGTGGCCGACTTCGCGCACGGTGCATAACACCATTGGGTACTTTTCATCAGGTACTTCTGCAGGAGCACGCCACTGTGCGGCAAACAATTTACCTTTGCCATTGGCGGTATCAAACTGGCTGTGTGCATACAGATAGGGCGTGCCTGGGTGATCAAGTTCCGGACATGGCCACTGAATGTGGCCCATGTCACCCATTTTTTCGTAAGTCACGCCGTAGAAGAGCGGGCATAGCTCGCGCATCTCATCCCAGATTTGCTGGTTACTTTGATACTGCATCGGATAGCCCATTGCGGTGGCCAGCAGACTGATGATTTCCCAGTCGCGTTTGACATCCCCCGTAGGTTCAATCGCCTGTTCAAACCGCTGGAATCCGCGGTCGGCGCAGGTAAAGACGCCGCCGTGTTCGCCCCACGATGTTGCGGGCAGGAGAACGTCGGCCATTTCTGCCGTCTTGGTCATGAAGATGTCTTGTACCACGATAAAATCGAGCGCGTTAAAGCCTTCACGGACCAGGCCCAGATCGGCCTCGGTTTGCAGCGGATCTTCACCCATGATGTAGTAGGCTTTGACTTTACCTTCGATGGCCAGATGGGGGACTTCGGTGATCCGGGTGCCGACCTTGTCATCCATCAGATTGACGTCAATACCCCAGGCGTTGGCAAACTTCTCTCTCACGGCGAAATCGGTAACGTCCTGATAGCCCGGGAACTGGTTCGGCAGTACGCCCATATCACACGCGCCCTGCACGTTATTTTGTCCGCGCACCGGGCCAACGCCGACATTAGGACGCCCCAGGTTTCCGGTCAGCAATGCCAGGCTCGACAGACCACGAACCACGTCAACCGCCTGGCCAAACTGGGTCACGCCCATTCCCCACATCACGGTTGCCGAGGGGGCGGAAGCGAAAGTACGCATCGCCTGACGAACCTGCTGTGCAGGCACACCCGTTAAATGTTCAACGGCTTCGGGCGCGTAATCCTTGACGGTTTCCCAGTAGGTTTCGAGACCTTCGGCATGTTTTTGCACATACTCGTGATCATAAAGCTGCTCTTCGATAAGCACATGGCCAAACGCGTTGACCAGCGCCATGTTACATCCGTTTTTCAACTGCAGATGCTGGTCTGCAATTCGGGCCGTTTCAATGCGGCGGGGATCGCAGACAATGATTTTTGCCCCGTTCTGGCGAGCTTTGATCACCCGGCGAGCCACAATCGGGTGGGAATCGGCGCAATTATAGCCAAAGATGAGCAGACATTTTGAGTTTTCAATATCGCTAATTGAGTTACTCATCGCACCATTGCCCAGCGTTTCCTGCAGCCCGGCGACGGATGGACCGTGGCAGACGCGGGCGCAGCAATCGACATTGTTGGTGTTGAGTACGCCACGTGCGAATTTTTGCATCACGTAGTTGGTCTCATTCCCGGTTCCACGAGATGAACCCGTCGTCATGATGGCGCGAGGACCATAGGCATTTTTGATCTCGGATAAGCGTTTTGCGGTGTAGCGGATGGCTTCATCCCAACTGACGGGAGTGAATTTCCCACCTTTTTCATAGCGGATCATTGGTCGGGTCAGACGGGGAGTCAAAAGGCGAGTGTCGTTCAGAAAGTCCCAGCCATAGTAGCCTTTCAGACATAGCTGGTTTTGGTTCGTTACACCCTCAGCGGCTTCAGCGCGGATGATTTTGTTATTTTCAACAACAAGCTTGAGCTTGCACCCGGCCCCACAGTATGGGCAAACACTGGTGATTTTTTTCATCAATAACAGACCTGTTAAATGCTGAAATAGCGCGAATTGTAGACGGAGTCTCGCGAGAGTTTTCGCGGACTACGATTTGTCGTAGCGACGGGCTGTTAAAGCATAAACTGTGCCAGAATTGAAAATTCAGCAATGGCGGGGAGCGAAAGCAAAAATAGCAGAATAATGACTGACGATTTGACACTAATGACGATAAACGTCAGTAAATATCACCGTTTTTGTGAGGTTTAACCTCATGAAACATCAGATAAAGATGAAAAATCAAAGTGACACTGATCACAAATTTTAATTTTTCGGCGCTATGCTATGCTTTTATACAGCGAGTAAATCGTTCACGTAAAAACATAAGCGAGGAAAATAATGGGTATTATTTCATGGGTGATTTTTGGTCTTATCGCGGGGATTTTGGCAAAATGGATCATGCCGGGGAAAGATGGCGGCGGTTTCTTTATGACCATTATCTTAGGGGTAGTTGGTGCCGTCGTGGGCGGGTGGATCAGTACATTCTTTGGATTTGGTAAAGTTGATGGTTTCAACTTCGGCAGCTTTGTCGTGGCAATTATCGGCGCGATTGTGGTGTTGTTTATCTACAGAAAAATCAAAAGCTAAGTAACGAATCAGCCAATAAAGGCCACATTTATGTGGCCTTTATTTTGGGTTACCACCAGCCCAGTTCCGTTCCCAGCACGACAATAATGGCCACGCCAATCATAATAAGCGTTGTTTTTTTCATCGTTATGCTCCTGGTGAGGCGTAGCCGCCAATAAAGAACCAGGACAGGAAAACGACAGCGGAAATGAAAATAATAACGGGAAAAATAATACCGAGTCGCATACGCTTATCTGCCAGAATAATTTAAAGACGATTAAGCATAACAGGGCTTAATGTACGACAAAAGCGGTTTTATCCTGACGTTTCTTATCCTGATACATCGCACTGTCTGCAAGATGAAGCGCACAGTTGACGTCTGTCTCCAGCGGGTCTATTTCCACAACGCCCAGACTGGCTCCCGGATAATACAAACAGATTCCACCCAGGTCATAGTCACCGCAAATGAGCTGCTGTAAGTGGTTTCTCACGCTTTGCAAACGAACACACGGCGACATTTCGTTTTCCACTGACAGGCTGGCGACTAAAAATTCATCACCGCCCAGGCGGCCAAGAATATCATTCTCACTGCATCCACGGCGTAAACGCTGGCCAATTTGGATCAAAAACTGGTCACCGACTTCGTGCCCAAAACGATCGTTGATCAGTTTGAAATCATCTAAATCAATATAGGCGACAATAATTTTGTGTCTGAGGTGGCGAGCCAGCGAGAAGAGGGTTTCGATATTTTCAAATATTGCCCGACGGTTAGGTAGCCCGGTCAGAACGTCAGTGTAGGAGTGGGCTATCAGCGCAGCATTCGCTTCACGTAATTGGGCAACCAGCGATTCTTTCTGAATAGACTGCGCAATCAGGCCTGCGAACAGATGCAATACCTGCTCACCTCGTTCGCTTAGCGGCTGTTGCTGACGACTGGTGGCGCAGAGGGTGCCATAGAACGTGCCATCGGGCAGGTGGACTGGAGTACTCAGAAAGGTTGTTATCTCCAGCGCGCGTGCGGCGGTACATTCTGGCCAACGCGCGGGAACGTTATCGCTATACAGACAGTTTGCGTCTATTGCGCGCTTACAGAGTGTCTCATCCCACGGCACCGACAGCCCTTCGGGGATCTGCATTTGCTTGCTATTACGCGCATACAGAATATGCTGCAGACGCGCATCTAAATCGACCTTAGTAAGGTAGGTCGACTCCATCTCAGTCACGACCTCCAGCATCTCCAGAAGTTGCCGAACCAGACTCTCAACAGACTGCTCCGTGGCTAATGATTGTGAGACTCGGGCGAGGATCATGTCTGACATGAGAGGCAAATACTCCAGAATGCTGATAAGTCCTGTATTGCCGGCATAATAGAACATCGGAGGGAAAGATGAAACACGCTATCCGGGTCAAAATGTAGACATGAGATTGAAACACGTCAGTAAAACATGGAGATAGGTGGGGAGTCGGGGTACTCTTCCAGAGTAACGTTTTTAACAGGAGTGAATATGAAACTGGCCTCTATCGTTGTGCCCGGCCTGTTGGTGCTGGCGGGGTGTTCCACATCACCTGAAGCACCCGTACCACCGAAAATTGGCATGGCGAACCCGGCATCCGTATATTGTGAGCAAAAGGGCGGCGTGCTGATTGCGGTGCAAACACCGCAAGGCGTAAGGTCAGATTGCAAACTACCCGGTGGCGAAGTTATTGATGAATGGTCGCTTTGGCGCAGAGATCATCCGGCAACGGGCAAATAACCCGCTGTCACAATTGACGCAGCCACTCAGCCAGAACCTGCGCATGGTTTTGCTGCGTATCCTTCGCCGCATACAGCAGCGTTAACGGCTGTTGCCGGGCAATATCCGCGAGTCGCTTGCCTTCCTGCTGTTGCTGGGCAAGTTCTGCGCGGTATTGCTCGGAAAAATGGGCAAAATCGATGACATCTGCGTGGAATGCTTTACGTAAATCAGACGAGGGCGTCAGCGCTTTATCCCATTCATTGAAAACAAGATCGGTTTTTTTCACCCCGCGCGGCCACAGCCTGTCGACCAGAACACGATAGCCATCACTTTTTTCTGCTGGGTCATACACGCGTTTACACTGAATATTCATCTCTTAATCCGCTCCGTTAAGCCACTGAACTCGTCTTCATTACGGTTAAATAAGATCGTAAAACGTGACCATTATAGCATTTTGGTCACATAGACTCTCAATTTAAGGGATTGTGATAACAACAAAAAATCGGTAGGCTGAGGCTCCTTATGTTGTCCCTCATTGTTTGGACATAAGGAAAGTTAATGGAAATTTCCCCTGTTAAAGATACGCTTCGCATTGCGCTGGTGGGTGATTACAGCCCCGATATTGTGGCGCACCAGGCTATTCCCCTTGCTATCGATGATGCTGCTGCCGTTCTGGAATTAGTGGCTGATTATGACTGGCTCACCACATCTGATATTAGCAGTGGTGAAGATTTAGTCGGCTATGATGCCATCTGGGTGGTCCCCGGCAGTCCTTACCAGCATCCGGAAGGCGCGCTGACGGCAATACGTTACGCACGCGAAAACAGTATTCCATTTTTGGGCACTTGTGGCGGCTTTCAGCATGCCATTCTTGAGTATGCCCGCAATGTGCTGGGCTGGCGTGATGCCGCGCATGCGGAAACAGAGACCACGGGTCGTATGGTGATTGCACCGCTGACCTGCTCGTTGGTCGAAAAGACGGATGATATTGAACTGCGTGCGAATACGCTGATCGCCAGAGCCTACGGACGGGATGTCATTACAGAGGGGTATCACTGTAACTATGGCGTGTCGGAAGGTTTTGCCGCTGAGCTTGAAAGCGGCGATCTGCGAGTGACGGGCTGGGATGACGCGGGTGACGTTCGCGCTATTGAACTGGTGACACATCCGTTTTATGTCGGGACGCTTTTTCAGCACGAACGAGGGGCGCTGGCAGGAAAGCCTGTGCCCCTCGTCCAGGCACTGCTGCGCGCGGCCAGAGGATAACAACTGGGCAGGTTGGTTTTTTGCCTGCCCGGTGTATTACGCGCTGGCGATTTCTTTCTCGCGTCCTGCACAGACGCCAAACACGGCCATGATGAGAGCGAGCAGCGCGACGCCAACCAGCGGGACCTGCCAGCTATCGTTAAGATCGTGAATTTTCCCCATCATCGGTGGCCCACACGCGGCCAGTAAATACCCGACAGATTGCGCCATGCCTGATAGTGCGGCGGCCTGATGCGCTGAGCTTGCACGTAGCCCGATAAAGGTGAGGCCGAGGATCATCGTGGCACCGGAGCCAAAGCCAAACAGCACGGTCCACAGGGCCGCCTGCTCGGGCATAACGGCAAACCCTGCAGCGCCAATAGCGCACATTATCGAGACCAGTGCGGCGATAGTACGCTGATCTTTAAACCGATACAGAACGAGGGGGATCAGTAGCCCAGGCGCTGCGGTCGCCAGTTGCAGCAAACCATGCAGCGAGCCCGCCTGCGCTTCACTGTAGCCGTGACTGATCATAATGGCGGGTAGCCAGCCGATAATAACGTAATAAATAAGCGAGTTGATGCCCAAAAACAGCGTGACCTGCCAGGCGAGACTGGAGCGCCAGATTGCGCGGGAGTGCAACGCTCGCGAATTGCTGAGGCTGGCATTGGCCGTCTGGCGCCACTGAGGTAACCAGATCAATAACGCCAGCAGCGGAAAGACCATTAACATCATCAGCGCGCCGCGCCAGCCAAAGCCATGTAACGCCAGCGGCACGACCATTGCCGACCCCAGCGCTGCCGCAGCACCCATCGTTAACGAATACGCCCCGGTGAGCTTTGCCACATGCTGTGAAAAATCACGCTTAATGAGGCCCGGCAAAAGGACATTTCCCAGTGCTATGCCACAGCCAATGACTGCCGTCCCGCCAAATAGGGCTCCGGATGAAGGGAGTGAACGTATAGCAATACCCATACAGATCAGCAGCATGGCGGCTAACAGACTGCGCTCAATACCCCAACGGCGAGCGACGGTTGCCGCCAGAGGCGACACCAGCGCAAAAGCAAGCAGTGGTAGCGTGGTCAGGAGTCCCGTCTGGGCGGTGGTCAGACCGTAGTCAGTGCGAATCGCGTCCAGTAAAGGGGCTGCGCCGGTAAACGTAACGCGTAGTGTGGTCGCGATCATCAGGATACCCGCAATTAACAGCGCACCGTTTTTACCGCGGGAAGAAGGAGAGTTAGTCATTTTTTTCTCATATCGTCAGGCGAGGCGTTACCTTAGCGTTTTTACTCCGTGGATGAATCAAGCTAAAATGACAGTTTATCGCTAAAATCGGACATTCTTATGTTTGGACTGAGGCTGGACGGGTATCAACCCGATCTTTACCACGATGCCGCCGTGGCTTTTTGTATTCAGGCTCAGGAAGACGAACTTTTCAGCCCACTGCATCAACACCGCAAAGGCCAGTTAATTCTGGCGTTGCATGGCGCAATTACTTGCGAAGTTGAGAACGCCATGTGGATGGTGCCACCGCAATATGCGGTGTGGATACCAGGTGAAATTCCGCACAGCAACCACGTTACCGTTGGCGCGCAATTGTGCTTTTTATTCATTGAACCTTATGCAGTAGTGATGCCGGATCGCTGTTGTACGCTGAAAATAACGCCATTATGCCGGGAACTTATTCTTGCGCTGGCGAGCAAAACGGATGCCCAGCTCTGTGAACCAGCTACCCAGCGGTTAACGCAGGTGTTGTTTGACGAACTACCGCAACAGCCACAGGAGCAAATGCAGTTACCGGTATCCGATCACCCGAAAATTCGTAAGATGGTGGCGACGATGGCGCGGGAGCCTGCGCAATGGCAAACACTGGGGCAGTGGGCCAATGTGTTTGCCATGAGTGAGCGTAATCTTGCCCGTCTGGTCGTCAAAGAAACGGGGCTAAGT
The DNA here is from genome assembly GCF_028069825.1 of Citrobacter sp. Igbk 14. Lineage (NCBI taxonomy): Bacteria > Pseudomonadati > Pseudomonadota > Gammaproteobacteria > Enterobacterales > Enterobacteriaceae > Citrobacter > Citrobacter sp. Igbk 14. The sequence goes on along the minus strand of NZ_JANEWM010000017.1, from coordinate 65,654 downwards.
TTTCGCCGTTGGCGTCATCAGTTGCAACTGATCCTGGCGTTGCAGGCACTGATCGACGGGCACAATGTACAACAGGTCGCACAAATGCTCGGTTACGATTCAACGACCGCGTTTATCACCATGTTCAAGAAAGGCCTGGGTCAAACACCAGGTCGCTATCTGGCGGGGTTGGCTACTGCTTCCCAACAATCAGCGACACCAGACCGGCCGCAATAAGCGGACCCACCGGCACGCCGCGAAAGAGGGCAACGCCCAATACTGTGCCCACCAGTAAACCGGCGACGAGTTGAGGTTGGCTACCCATCAGCGTGACGCCGCGCCCGCCAAGCCAGGAGACAACAACGCCGACGGCGATAGCGACCAGCGACTTCCAGTTTACAAAGGAGTGAATAAGCGTGGAGGGGGGCAGCGAGCCGCTGGCGATGGGCGCCATGACGCCGATCGTCAGAATAATAATCCCAACGGTAAGCCCCTGCTTTTCAATCCATGGGAAGAATGTATTCAGCGGAGTAACACGGACGATTATCAGCACCAGAATTGAAACGGCGACAGTGGTGTTGTGGCTGACAAAGCCCAGAGCTGCCAGTCCAAGCAGGATCAGCAGTGTGACATCAAACATCGTAGTTTCCTTGCCAAAAGAAAAAATAAGCCTGCTTACTGTACGCGTAAATGCGTGACGGAACAGGCTTTTTTATTGATTATTATTATTTTTGGGCGAACGCATAATATCGCGTTTTGATACTGATGTTACGGGCTTGCTATTGTGCGCGATGGAATGGAATTAATTCAGGTTGTGCAATGCGCAAATAATCCTGGGTGTCCATGATCACGGATTTTTCCAGCAGTCCGGCATTGAACGCAATTTCAGTAAAGCGCTCAAACAACAGCGGATCGGCAACCAGCTTGAGTTTTGGATGGAAACTAAACGGTGGGATAGCGCCAAACACGCAGCCGGTCAGTTCATCCACTTCCGCCGGGCTGGCAAGTGATGCGCGTAAACCGCCGATATGTCCGGCAAGCTGGTTCAGGTCAGCCTGTTGGTCAGCCGGGAGAATGGCCAGCACATGCTGATTAACGCCGTTGCCTTTTACTTTACAGACGAGGGCTTTTGCCCCCTGACCCAGCGCTGTACCGCGAATTTCCGAGACAGCTTCACATTTGCCAACGGCCTCATGGCTGAGTACACGATACGTTGCGCCTTGTTCTGACAACAGCGAAATTAAACGTTGGTGCGTCACGTTGCCTTTATTTACATCTGTCATTTCTTACTCCTGGTACTACGATGAACATCCTGACGAATACAGTATCACTCACGGTGGTGTTTTTTCTGTTTGTTCAGATAGAGCTGTACATCTGATGCCTTATAAGCGTCATCAATGGTGTCGTTTGGCTGCATGTTATAAATCCCCGCGGAAAAACTGACGGAGGTATCCGGAGCAATAGTGTGTAAGTTATCGCGAATACGATCCAGTAGTTGGGGGATAAGTTCAGGGGCATAATCGACAAGGATAATACAAAACTCATCTCCGCCAAGACGGATGGCATAGTCACTTTTGCGAATAGAGGCCTGAATAGCTTTGGCCAGAATGGTGATAATGCGGTCGCCTTCCTGGTGCCCGAGCGTGTCATTAATTGTCTTTAGTTTATCGCAATCAATAGCAATAAAAGTTACGCAGGTTCCGGCGTTGACCAACTGCTGCAAACGCTGCTCTAGCGTGGGCGTTAATATTTTACGGTTATAAAGCCCGGTCATCGCATCACTGATATTTTCGCGTGTGACGTTGTGATACAAACGAAAATGCATTCTGACCATGTTCAGCAGCAGTGCCGTTGCCAGTAAATAGAAGGCAAATATCTTCCAGGAAGCAACAATAAAATACATAAAATCAAGCGATAATGTGATGCGCATTCCGCCTGGGATGTCATTAATATAATGAACATACTGAAACAAGTCGCTCTCACTTTGGTGAATGATAATCTCTTCACCTGAGTTGATATCAGATAAGGTCACATTGAGATAGCGCCAGACGAGGGGACGGTCGTTGGTATAGAATATGTTCTTTAAATTGTCTTTGTTAACATCCACCATGACAACGCCTTTTAGCTTGCCGGTATAGTAGACCGGGGTCAAAAAGCTCATCACTTTCTCCTGGGTGAGATCGTCCTGATAAATACTGGAAATGACGGTTCGGCCAGTAAAAATATCATCAATATCGTTCTGGTTAATTCCCAGTGTACCTTTCTGTAAAAAAGACCAGTGATTCATGGCAAATTGATATGAATTTACCAGGTTATAGAAATAGATGTAATCGTTTTTCAGGTCAATGTAATAGCGAAACTTGTATTCCATGGTGCCTAATCCCTGACCATAATCTACCCGTTCACGATTTGCGTTTACGGCCTGATCGAAGGCGGGGAGTAGAAAAATATCGTCAAGTTGTTCAATACAACTCGGCGAGTGGGTCTGTAACGTGCCGCGTAACGGAAGATAATCATGGGCAGTGAGATTGAATCCATGTATGCCGTTGACGGTTTCAAAAGCGGTGCACAGCGCTTTTCGTTGTTCAACTGTGATGGGCTTTTTCGGGGATGAAAATTGGCGCATCATATGGGCGGCAATGCTCTGATTGGTATATTTATCATAGAGAAAGGATGAATCTGCTTTCTCTATGATGTAGCGCATATACGCGCTCATTGCCCGATCGCTGGCAACAAGTTCATAAACCAAAAAAGAAGATGTCAAAACAATAACGCTTACGGAGATAAAGTGCCGGAGCGCTTTATGATGCAATTTCATAATGATTTACAACCCTGTAAGTCAGATACATCAGTCTATCACACGGTATACATCCACTCTAACAGTACGGAAAATCCTGCAGGATTGCGCATTATTTGTAATAAAAATCATTCGCGCTCTTCACCTTTAACCTCTATTGTTGTATTTATAATGCAACTTATAAAAAAGGAGACCGGCGAATGAGCGCGACTGAAAAAGCGGGCCATACATTTTTAGCCAGCCTGGGAAAAACCCGCCTGCGCCCAGGTGGGGTTGAAGCGACAGAATGGTTGTTCCGGCAGTCCCAACTGACGCCTGGCAGCCAGGTCCTTGAAGTTGCCTGCAATATGGCTACAACGGCCATCGAGCTGGTACAGCGCTTTGGATGTACGGTCTATGCCATTGATATGGATAAAAATGCGCTGAACAAGGCCAGAAGTAATGTGGCGCACAACGGACTGGAAAATCACATTCATGTCATGGCGGCAAACGCCAATACTCTGCCTTTTGCGGATAACAGCTTCGACGTCGTGATTAACGAAGCCATGCTGACAATGTATGCAGACAAAGCTAAAGCGAAACTGATTGCGGAATATCATCGGGTGCTGAAACCCGGTGGACGTTTGTTGACCCACGACATTATGTTCACTGCGCAAAAACTGGAAGAAGGCGACCAATATCAGTTGGTTCAGGTGGTGAAATCAAACGTCAGTCCGCTGACTAAGCAAGGATGGAGTGACCTGTTGATGAGTGCGGGGTTTGAACAGGTCATGCAACAGAATGGCAAAATGTCGTTGATGTCACCGCGCGGATTAATTCGCGATGAAGGAGTAAAGGGTGCGCTTAAAATTGCGTTTAACGGTATGCGGACGTACGAAAATCGTCGCCGATTCTTGAAAATGTTTCGTTTCTTCCACTCGCAACGCCACCAACTAAACTACATTGCCAACTGTTCCATCAAAGGAAAATAAAAAGGATAAACGGATGAATATTGATAAAATGAAAAGTCAGCATGTTGATATACTGGAAAAAATATCATTCTTGCGTAAGTTAAGCCTCGCTGGCGTCTCAGCCAATGCTCAGGAAATCGCTACTGCGATTGTGAGCATGAGTGCGATCATTAAAACGCATTTATCTGCTGAAGATCAGTTCCTTTATCCGCATATTGAGCAAGATGGTAATAACGCACTTCGGCAAGTTAGCACAAAATTTAAGCGTGAAATGGCGGACATCGTTAGCGAATATGAGGTTTTCTCCCGCCGCTGGAATATTGCCAGTAAGTTGATGGGTAACGATGATGCGTTCAGACGCGATGCCAACATTGTTTTGCGTAAAGTGTATGAGCGTATGCAACGGGAAAATAAAGACTTCTATCCACTGGTGGAAAGAATGTAGCGTCATTTTACGCATGAACGGAACGACGCACCGCACCCGGCAAGAAAAAATCAGCCAGAGATGAAAAACTGGCTGATTTTTTACGTTACTAACCGCTAACTATTGCTAGTGGTACTTTGCTTATGGAACAGCTCGCGGAATACCGGATAAATATCATCCTGGTCGCGGATATGCTGCATCGCAAAGTTATCAAAGGTAGATTGCAGATGCTCATACTCACGCCACAGGGTCTGGTGTGCACGTCGGGTGATTTCAATATAGCTATAATATCGCACCACCGGCAGCAGCTTTTTCGCCAAAATTTCATGACACAGTGGTGAGTCATCCGCCCAGTTATCGCCATCCGATGCCTGAGCGGCATAGATATTCCACTGGGCAGGGTTGTAGCGATCTTTTACCACTTCATCCATTAACTTCAGGGCGCTGGAAACTATGGTTCCCCCCGTTTCCTGAGAGTAGAAGAACTCGTGTTCATCAACCTCTTTTGCCTGAGTATGATGGCGAATATAGACAACCTCCACGTTTTTGTAAGTGCGGCTTAAGAACAGATACAGCAGGATATAAAACCGTTTTGCCATATCTTTAGTCGACTGGTCCATTGAGCCAGAGACATCCATCAGGCAGAACATCACGGCCTGGCTGGAAGGATCGGGTCGTTTCTCATAATTCTTGTAGCGCAAATCAAAGGTATCAATAAACGGTACGCGCTCAATTTTTGCCCGTAATTCAGCAATTTCTTTGCGTAATCGCTCTTCTTCCAGCAACTGCGCGGGTTCACTTTTGGCGATGGTTTCCAGATCGGCCTCAAGCGCATGCAGCTCACGACGTTTACCCGCCGTCATTGCTGTGCGGCGCGCCAGTGAGTTTTGCAAGGAGCGCACCACGCTGATGTTGGCGGGCACACCGTTGGAGGTAAATCCTGCACGGTGCGTTTTAAACTCCGTTAACTGACGCTGCTGATTCTGCTTCAGGTTAGGGAGCGCTAAATCTTCGAACAGCAGATCAAGATATTCATCTTTAGATATCTGAAAGACGAACTCATCCTGACCCTCTCCATCCTGACTGGCCTGGCCTTGTCCGCTTCCTGAACCACCGCCGCCCCCCTGCGGACGTTCGATACGGTCATTCTGTACAAAATGATCGTTACCCGGATGCACGCGATGACGCAGGCCACCACGCCCCTGATGAAACATCGGTTCGCTAATATCATCGGTCGGAATAGAGACAGATTCGCCGCTATCTACGTCGGTCACCGAACGCTTGTTAATGGCCTCGGAGATCGACTGTTTAATTTGCGATTTATAACGGCGCAAGAAGCGTTGGCGGTTTACCGTGCTCTTGTTCTTGCCGTTAAGACGCCGGTCAATAAACCAGGTCATATGCCCCCCGTACTGCCAACTGTTCGCCATGTCTGTAAGTGCCGGATGGCGCTGGCGCTATCCGGCCTACGGAACATTATTTTGCAAGCCCGGTAAGCGCATGCGCCACCGGGCACTGATGTTAAGACGATTTCCGTACGCGCAAATACCATTCGCACAGTAAACGTACCTGTTTACGCGTATAGCCTTTTTCCATCATACGGTCGACAAAATCGTCGTGCTTTTTCTGCTCGTCAGTCGAGGTTTTAGCGTTAAACGAAATGACCGGCAGCAACTCTTCGGTATTCGAGAACATTTTCTTCTCAATAACCGTGCGCAGTTTTTCGTAACTGGTCCAGTTTGGATTGCGACCGCTGTTGTTTGCTCTGGCACGCAGAACAAAGTTGACGATCTCGTTACGGAAGTCTTTCGGGTTACTGATACCCGCCGGTTTCTCAATTTTCTCCAGTTCGGAGTTCAGTGACTCGCGATCGAACAGCTGACCGGTATCCGGGTCGCGATACTCCTGATCCTGAATCCAAAAATCCGCATAGGTAACATAACGATCGAAAATGTTCTGTCCATATTCTGAATAGGACTCAAGGTAAGCCGTCTGGATCTCTTTACCAATAAACTCGGCGTATTTCGGGATCAAATAGCCCTTCAGGAACTCAAGGTAACGTTCAGCCTGCTCCTGCGGGAATTGCTCACGCTCGATTTGCTGCTCAAGCACATAGAACAGATGCACTGGGTTTGCTGCGACTTCGGCATGGTCAAAGTTGAACACGCGGGAGAGGATCTTAAACGCGAAACGCGTGGACAGACCGTTCATCCCCTCATCAACTCCGGCGTAATCCCGGTACTCCTGATACGATTTTGCTTTAGGATCGGTATCCTTCAGGCTTTCACCGTCATAAACGCGCATCTTCGAATAGATACTCGAGTTTTCAGGTTCTTTCAGACGCGAAAGAATAGTGAAGCGAGAGAGCGTTTCCAGCGTGCCCGGTGCGCAAGGCGCATGGGTCAACTCACTGTGATTAAGCAGTTTTTCGTAGATCTTGATCTCTTCAGATATACGTAAGCAATACGGGACCTTCACGATGTATACACGGTCGAGGAAGGCTTCGTTGTTTTTGTTGTTGCGGAACGTCACCCATTCAGATTCGTTCGAGTGGGCGAGAATAATGCCGTTAAACGGCAGGGCAGAGATACCTTCTGTCCCGTTGTAGTTTCCTTCCTGGGTTGCAGTCAGCAGAGGATGCAGCACTTTAATCGGTGCTTTAAACATCTCTACGAATTCCATAATCCCCTGGTTGGAGCGGCACAACGCACCTGAGTAGCCGTAGGCATCAGGATCGTTCTGCGCATGGTGTTCGAGTTTACGAATATCCACTTTCCCGACCAGAGCGGAAATGTCCTGGTTGTTTTCATCACCAGGCTCGGTTTTAGCGATGGCGATTTGCTCCAGAATAGACGGCCAGACTTTGACGACACGGAATTTAGTGATGTCCCCGCCGAAATCATGCAAACGCTTCGCAGCCCACGGCGACATGATCGTACCGAGATAGCGACGCGGGACCCCATACTCTTTTTCCAGGATCTGTGCATCTTCCTGCGGATTAAACAGGCATAACGGATGATCGTTAACCGGGCTACGTTCACCATTGGCGCTGAGGACATAAATGGGCACTCTTTGCATCAGCGACTTCAGTCGCTCTGCAAGCGATGATTTTCCCCCTCCCACCGGCCCCAGCAGATACAGGATCTGTTTCTTCTCTTCCAGCCCCTGAGCCGCATGTTTCAGATAAGAAACAATCTGTTCAATTGCGTCTTCCATGCCGTAAAACTCTTCAAAAGCGGGATAACGTGCAATCACCCGATTCGAAAAGAGTCGAGAAAGTCGAGGTTCGTGGGCAGTGTCAACCATGACAGGCTCACCAATAGCCATTAATAGCCGCTCTGCCGCGTTGGCATAAGCACTGCGATCTTGCCGACAAGTGGTAAGAAACTCCTGCAGCGTGAACTCTTCGTCCTTGGCAGCTTCATAACGCTGGCGATAGTGATCGAATATATTCATGGTATGCCGTCCTTTCGTTTTTTAGCACATGTTAAGAGCCGTTCATATGAATAGTAGAGGCCCCTGAAGAGGTAAACTGAACGACGTCGCTGCTGAAGAAATAAGCAACTCTCATGCCATTTCGATGGTCAGGAGATCAACGTATTCGGTGATACACCTTCTAAATTTAAGCGTAGATGGCATTTGCAAAACTTGCCTGCACGCGCAAATGAATTTCAATGGCATATCAATAACTCATCAGCAAAAAAAGCACATGTTATGTAAAGAAATGGGGCTGAATTCATGTGCTGTTCACCGTACTGCAAGCAAAATGTCATCACTCGTTGAGAAATTAGGGGGTTACATTGGGCAGGTAATACGTAAAATAGTTGGGCTGAAGCGTATTGGCGGTTACACTTTCGTCGCTAAACATTTGAATAAGGAATTATGGATTGTGACCAAACTCAAACTTCTGGCACTTGGCGTGCTTATTGCCACATCCGCGAGCGTCGCGCAAGCAGAAAGCAACCTGACGCTGGGCGCAGGCGTTGGTGTGGTTGAACACCCTTACAAAAACTACGATAGTGACGTTTACCCGGTCCCTGTTGTGACCTATGAAAGCGACAACTTCTGGTTCCGTGGTCTGGGCGGCGGTTACTACCTGTGGAATGACAATACAGATAAATTATCTGTGATGGCGTACTGGTCGCCACTGTACTTCAAGCCGGGCGACAGCGACGATAGCCGTCTGCGCAATCTTGATAAACGTAAGAGCACCATGATGGCCGGGCTTTCTTACGTGCATAACACGCAATATGGTTTCCTGCGTACCAGCCTCGCGGGAGACGCACTGGATAACAGTAATGGTATCGTATGGGATCTGGCATGGCTGTACCGTTATACCAACGGAGGCCTGACGCTGACACCGGGGATTGGTGTTGAGTGGAACAGCGAAAACCAGAACCAGTACTACTATGGTGTATCGCGCCACGAATCGTCTCGCAGTGGTTTACGCAGCTACGATCCTGAAAGCAGCTGGAACCCGTACCTTGAACTCAGCGCCAACTATAATTTCTTAGGCGACTGGAGCGTGTACGGCACTGCGCGTTACACCCGTTTATCTGATGAAGTGACAGACAGCCCGATGGTAGACAAATCCTGGACGGGTCTGATCTCAACGGGTATCACCTATAAGTTCTGATGCATTTCCAATGCTGAACATGAGCCCGCGTTATGCGGGCTTTTTTATGCCTGACGGGAATGAATGTTGATCTAAAGCATGAGAATTCACGATTTCTGCTGATTCTGCCTTATGCGCTGCTGCAACGAATAATTAACGTGTTTTACCTGGTGTGGTTACCAAAAAGGAACGTATTATTTAATTAGCCTGATATTGATTTTCTTATAGAGTAAAAAATACAGGCATCCAAGAACCAATCATCGCTAGCGACTAACAAAATCTACTGCGGCAATATACTGAAAATGCACTGTTTTGTTGTGAGTCCTGGACCTCGATTAACCCCTGTAAGGCGTGCTGCAAATATCTGACAATTATTTTTATTGTCTCATTTAACCATGAAAGTCATCTTTCATTTGAAAAGTAAAAATCAAAGCGTTTAATTTTCATTTTACATTCTTTAGGTAATTATCTGAAAAAATTTAAATTGACATTAAATATTCTATTGCAGATATTACTCAAACTTAAAAAGTAGCGAGAGTAATTCTTCCTTGCGGAAATATAATCTGCGATGAAGGTTTTTTGAGAATAAACCTGGTATAGATAATGAAAAAGTTAATCATGATAGCTGTGATGGGCGGGGTTCTGGCGGGTTGTTCTACCGAGGCCTCTCGCATGAATGACTGTGAGAACAAGGGCGTCAGTCGGGACGCATGCTACGTTGCTGAGCAGAATCGTCAGGCTACAATTAATGCTGCAGCGGAAAAACAGGCTATGGAAAATGCACAGAGCCTGTACAGCACAAATGATGGTAACTCCAGTCATCATCATAATCACAATAAATATTAAGGTTTTCCTCATGAGAAAATTAATTATTATCGCTGCGCTGGTGGCATCAACTGTTGCACCTGCTCATGCTATTAGCGAGGCTTACCGCCGCCAGTTACAACATGATCATAAAACCATGGTTAGCGAAGCGAATGCTCCGGTTAACGCCAGTACGGTAAAACCCATACATGTAAAGAAACTGGGAGTTGATTTTAAACGTGGCACCGATGGCATTGCCTATATTAATGGTAGCCCGGCAGCAAATGATGAAAATAATGCAGATGCGCAAACCTACAGTGCAGGCTTGATTTCGGTTATTGTGTATAAGAACGGGAAAATAAACGCCATGAAAGAAGGTAAATATTTAGGCCGTTTAAAATAATCTCTGCACAACTAACAAGTTATCTGTCTAAGCCCGGGAATAAATACTTTTCCCGGGTTTTTTATTGCATCTGATTAACGACGAACCCTCCAAACGAAGATGGTGCAATTTGTGCACCATCACAGGACACATCCCCCGTGTTTTGCTTTACTGTGGTGCATGTACTCAGGGGGGAACTATGACAGTAAAACAGGTGATGTTTACCGAGCAGGTTTCGCTTCCTGCGATAGGGCAGGGAACATGGAACATGGGGGAGGATCCCTGCCGTCGTCGTGATGAAGTCTCGGCGTTGCAGGCTGGCCTGGATCTGGGGCTGCGCCTGATTGATACGGCTGAAATGTATGCTGATGGTGCAGCAGAAGAGATTGTTGGCGAAGCATTAGCGGGACGGCGCGATGGTGCCTTTTTGGTTTCAAAAGTTTATCCGTGGAATGCCGGAGGCCAGAAAGCGATTGCTGCCTGCGAAGGCAGTCTGCGCCGGCTGAAAACCGACTATCTGGATCTCTATTTGCTGCACTGGACGGGTGACTTTACTTATGAAGAAACCGTCAGCGCCATGGAGAAACTCATCGCTCAGGGGAAAATTCGTCGGTGGGGTGTTTCAAATCTCGATTATGACGAGATGCAGGCGCTATGGCAGGTTGCGGGTGGACGGCAATGCGCCACTAACCAGGTGCTATATCATTTAGCGTCGCGTGGCATTGAATATGACCTGCTGCCATGGTGTCAGCAACAGCGGATGCCGGTTATGGCCTATAGTCCGTTGGCACAGGCAGGACGGTTGCGCAGTGGTCTGTTCACTCATTCGGTGATTAACGACATAGCACGTGCACATGATGCCAGTGCCGCCCAGATCCTGCTGGCATGGGTTATTCGTCAACCGGGCGTGATCGCGATTCCAAAAGCGGCGAGTGTGGCGCACGTCGAACAGAATGCGGCTGCGTTAGAGATAACGCTTTCTACTGATGAGTTAAGGTTATTAGATAAGGCATGGCCTGCCCCAGCAGGCAAAACAGCGTTGGATATGGCCTGATAGCGATGTTTACTTCTCTTATCCGGCCTATGCAATGCGTCGGTAGGCCGGATAAGTCGCCATCAGGTAACAGACAAAATCTTATCGTTTCGCAACACGAATAGTTTGCGCCAGACGAGAAGGTTTCTCTTCGGTGGTTTTCTGCGGTGCGGTTGCGTACGCTGTTTCTACGCAAACAAACGTTTTGTAGCCATCGTCCGGCATGTCACCCATGCTGACAGACAGCGCCGGACCCGGGTTCCAACCCACAACGTTCAGATGGTGGTGGTGCACGACATCGATATTACGCTTGAGCGAACCATCATGGATGACGCTGCATGCTTCCGGGTTCAGATAAACGCGGTCAGTACGATCCGGGAAGGTCTGGATACCATCGGCCAGCACATCTTCTTTCGCATCGTTCACTTTATCGATCAGGCGGTCGCCAAGACCACTGACTTTCACTGCGGCAATATCACCCACGTTGAAGTAGGTATGCAGTGCGGAGGTAGTTTCAAACTCGCCGTGGGCTTCCAACTCGATTTCACAGGTTGCGCCGACTTTGAAACGGGCAAGCAGGGTAAAGTCGTGTGGCCAAAGCTGACGCGTTTCAGCGTTGCTTTGCAGCTCAAACGTCAGAACCACGCCGTTGTCATCTTCGTTATGCGCCTTCAGCGTCCAGGGCAGGTTACGCGCGAAGCCGTGAGAAGGCAGACCTTGCTGAGTCGCCGGGCCAAACCACGGCCAACAAATCGGTACGCCACCCCGCAGCGCCACACCAGTTTTAAACGGTGTGTTATTGCTTAACCAGAGAACTTCGTCCTCGCCGTTTGGTTTCCAGGACAGAAGGTGCGCGCCCTGCAGTGCGAAAGAGGCTTTAACCTGAGGGTGATCGACAACAATAACCTCCAGCTCATCAAGCTGGCGGCGGGAGAGAACAGGGGCAATTTGTTCGACTACCGGAAGTGCAAAAATTTTATTAATCATTACGCAATCCTTTCTTCAGGCAAAAAAAAGAGCGACCTGAGTCGCTCTTACAGATTACTGTCTCATCTCAACTTATTTGGAGATGTGAGCAATCAGATCCAGAACTTTGTTGGAGTAGCCAGTTTCGTTGTCGTACCAGGAAACCAGTTTCACGAAGTTGTCGTTCAGAGCGATACCTGCTTTAGCATCGAACACGGAAGTGCAAACTTCGCCGTTGAAATCGGTAGATACAACGTCGTCTTCGGTGTAACCCAGAACGCCTTTCATCGGGCCTTCGGAAGCAGCTTTGATTGCTTTCTTAATTTCTTCGTAAGAAGCAGCTTTTTCCAGACGAACGGTCAGGTCAACAACAGATACGTTCGGGGTCGGAACGCGGAACGCCATACCAGTCAGTTTGCCATTCAGTTCTGGCAGTACTTTACCTACAGCTTTAGCAGCACCGGTAGAGGACGGGATGATGTTCTGGGATGCGCCGCGGCCGCCGCGCCAGTCTTTGTGAGACGGGCCATCAACGGTTTTCTGAGTAGCGGTGGTCGCGTGAACAGTCGTCATCAGACCTTCGATGATGCCGAAGTTGTCGTTGATAACTTTAGCCAGCGGAGCCAGGCAGTTAGTGGTGCAGGAAGCGTTAGAAACGATGTCCTGGCCTTCGTATTTGTCAAAGTTAGCGCCTTTAACAAACATCGGAGTGTTGTCTTTGGAAGGACCAGTCAGAACAACTTTTTTCGCGCCAGCAGTGATGTGCTTACGAGCGGTTTCATCTGTCAGGAACAGGCCAGTAGCTTCAGCTACTACGTCAACACCAACTTCGTCCCATTTCAGGTTAGCCGGATCACGTTCAGCGGTAACACGGATTTTTTTACCGTTTACGATCAGATGACCGTCTTTCACTTCAACGGTACCGTTGAAACGGCCGTGAGTGGAGTCATATTTCAGCATGTAAGCCATGTAGTCAGCGTCTAACAGGTCGTTGATTGCAACGATCTCGATGTCAGAACGTTCTTGAGCAGCACGGAAAACAATGCGACCGATACGGCCAAAACCGTTGATACCTACTTTGATAGTCATATATTCCACCAGCTATTTGTTAGTGAATAAAAGGTTGCCTGTAAAATTACAAAAACCTTACGCAGCGTCAAGCGGAATCGTGTCAATCATTGCGACAAATCAAACTGCTGCTTAAGCTTTGCGCAACTGACTCGCCTCACTCTTCCTTTGGGCTTGAAACCACATGGGGGCGGCGGCCCGAATTTTAAAGGGCAATCAAGATAAAAACGTGATGTTGATCACGATTCCTGGGCTGCCATTTCGCACGGATCAAGTTTAGAACAAAAGTTCGCACTACGGTGTTAATGTTTTGTTAGAATCTGTCTCGCGATGTGAGTTTAGATAAAGCGAGATGTGAGCAAATGGCTAAGCAACCTTCCCCAGAAGAACTGAAAAAAAATTTGTCCGAAATGCAGTTTTACGTGACACAAAATCATGGGACAGAACCGCCATTTACCGGGCGTTTGCTGCACAATAAGCGTGATGGCATCTACCATTGTCTGATCTGCGATAACCCCTTGTTTCGTTCAGAGACAAAATACGATTCTGGCTGCGGCTGGCCTAGCTTTTACGAGCCGGTGAGCGAAGAGGCTATCCGTTACATAAAAGACACGTCTCATGGCATGCAGCGCATTGAAATCCGCTGTGGAAACTGTGATGCGCATCTGGGGCATGTCTTTCCGGATGGGCCTCAGCCCACAGGCGAGCGTTACTGCGTTAATTCAGCGTCATTGAACTTCACCGACGGCGAAAACGGTGAGCAAACGAAAGGCTGAAGAAACGATTCAGCTAATTATTCTACGGAGAGTGGATTTAACATGAATCTTGATGAGATGATCGACAGCATGACGCCGGAAGTTTATCAGCGCTTATCGACAGCCGTTGAACTGGGAAAATGGCCGGATGGCGTCGCGCTGACCGCAGAACAAAAAGAGAACAGTTTGCAACTGGTGATGTTATGGCAGGCACGTAACAACACGAATGCGCAACACATGACTATCGATACCAACGGTGAGATGGTGATGAAGAGTAAGCAGCAACTAAAAGTGGAGTTTGGCATTACGCCTGAGCCGATTGCGACGTTTAAATCCTGATGATAAATGCCCGGTGAGCGTTTATGCCGGGCATATGCAGTAGGCTACTTTTTGTTCATCATCGCTTTAAGGTCAGCAAACGGATTATATTTCGCTTCGCCGACGGCCTTCTGCGCATCTTCTCCGGCAACCACTGTTGAACCATACTGGTCCGCTTCCGTATATTTGGAATGCTCATGATCGTGGCAGTACAGGCACAACATCTCCCAGTTGCTACCATCTTCCGGGTTGTTAGAGTGGTCGTGATCGATATGGTGTACGGTCAATTCGCGCAGATTTGAGTACACGAACTCGCGGGAACAACGTCCACAGACCCAGGGAAAGAGCTTAAGTGCCTTTTCCCGATAACCGACTTCCAGACGGGCGTAATTTTTAGGGATGAAAGCCATACCAGCTCATGCCTCCAGTAGAAGATGAAAAGCTGCGCCAGAGAATGGCGCAGCGGATTGCGATAATCATAACCTATTGTGGCAAGCGTTGGGATCAGTGTTTGATACCCAATGAATCGGCCAACTGCTTCGCTAACTGGTTTTTATCATCCGCACCATACTCCCAGAACATAGCGCCTCCCAGTCCCTTGCTTTTGATGTAGTCCGCTTTGATGGCAACAGAACGCGGGTTTTCGTAGGAGAGGGCGAAAAGTGCTTTTCCGTCGGCAGACTGCACCGACAACCACGGCACTTTTGCTTCATCATCCCAGTGTTGGGTAAAGCGTTTTTGTGGATCGTTGATGAGCTTCGCCACAATGTCGTTGTACTTCACATAGGTATCTTTGGTCAGATCAACGCCCAGTGATTTGAACAACGCTATTTGCTGTGGCTCAAAATAGGGCTGAGTGGCTGGATTTTTCTGTGCGTCGGGTTTGCTCCAGTCAATCCCTGGCTCAACGGCGCGTTTAGGCACGCGACCGTAGAACCCAATACCCAGGTTCATCTGAGCGGGCTTTAGCCCTGCTGCGAGGTAGTTATTGACGACAAAATCGGCGCTGTACTTATCCGCTTCGGCGACCGTTGGCCACGTCGTCGAATCGTACAGGTTTGAGTTGAAGTACTGAGTACCGTAAGCCATATCGTAGGTCATCAGATTGATGTAGTCGAGCAATGGCGCAATGGCTTTGACGTCTACCCAGCTTTTCGGGCTTTCTGCGTTTGCACCGACCGCGATGGTCACCAGTTTTTTATGCCCCACTGCGGCACGTAACTCCTTCAGCAGCGTAGTAAAGTTTGCACGATCGGCCGGTTTACTTTCAACTAACCCCCATGCACCGTTTACCGGATACTCCCAGTCGAGGTCGATACCATCCAGGCCATATTTCGCAATGACGTCCTGCACCGACTGAATAAATACCGCCCGGGATTCTTTTGTGGCCGCAGCGCCTGAGAATCCACGCGCCCCCCAACCACCAACGGAGAGCAGAACCTTAAGATTTGGATTCTGTTTACGCAATTCCGGGATCTTATGCAGATCAGACTGCACTTTTTCTGAAAGCCAAATTTGATGCAGCTTACTGGCATCTTTTAGCGCGTCATTGGTTTCGTCCTTCTCGTTGTTATAGATCAGGCCAAATGAGTAGTTCAGGTGGGTTATCTGGCGAACATCCAGTTTGTCGATATCGCCGCCAGGACCGGCAGTGACGTCGCCGCCGCCGTTGAAGTAGCCGACAGACATCAGTGAGTTAGCGGAAACAACGCTGGCACAGAGCAGGGGTAATGCTGCCAACAAAGGCAAAAGTTTCATCGGAGTTCCTCTTTGACAATTAAAAAAGCAAACACGCCACGGAAATGGCGTGGCGAAAAAAACAGCTCTTGTAGGTTAACAGTTTCATAACAGGAAAAATGCGAAGGGGTTCACGTCACTTTAGCGAAGCGGCTGCCATGTTCCTTTGTTTTTCAGTTCATCGTTGCACTTATTTGTGATCTGAGTTGTGAAATACAGAATTTTATCTGCGTTACAAAGATTTGATGTTGACCTCAAAAATTATATGGATAAGTATGATGACCACTGATGCAAAACTAAACACAAAGGAAAATTCAATGAAAGCACTGGCAAGATTTGGCAAGGCCTTTGGCGGCTATAAGATGATTGATGTACCGGAACCGGTTTGTGGCCCGGATGACATCGTGGTTGAAATCAAAGCGGCGGCTATCTGCGGCGCGGACATGAAACACTACAATGTCGACAGTGGGTCCGATCAGTTTAACTCCATCCGCGGCCATGAGTTCGCCGGTAAAATTGTCCGCGTTGGCGACAAAGTTAAGGACTGGAAAGTCGGTCAGCGGGTGGTTTCTGACAATAGTGGACATGTCTGCGGCGTTTGCCCAGCCTGCGAACAAGGCGATTTTCTGTGTTGTACAGAAAAAGTGAACTTAGGTCTCGACAACAACACATGGGGCGGAGGGTTCTCGAAATATTGCCTGGTGCCGGGGGAAATCCTCAAAATTCACCGCCATGCGCTGTGGGAAATCCCACAAGGCGTTGATTATGAAGAAGCGGCGGTGCTGGATCCTATCTGTAACGCCTACAAATCTATCGCTCAGCAATCCAAATTCCTTCCCGGCCAGGACGTTGTGGTTTTCGGCACCGGTCCATTGGGACTCTTTTCGGTCCAGATGGCGCGCATTATGGGGGCCGTCAATATCGTGATGGTCGGGCTGGAAGAGGACGTCGCCGTACGCTTCCCGATCGCCAAAGAGCTGGGGGCGACTGCGGTTGTCAACGGTTCCACCGAAGATGTGGTCGCGCGCTGCCAGGAAATCTGCGGTAAAGACAATCTGGGGCTGGTCATCGAATGCTCCGGCGCCAATATTGCCCTGAAACAATCTATTGAAATGCTGCGTCCAAACGGTGAAGTCGTCCGCGTGGGCATGGGCTTCAAGCCTCTCGACTTTTCCATTAACGATATCACCGCGTGGAATAAAAGCATCATTGGCCATATGGCATACGATTCTACGTCCTGGCGCAATGCCATCCGCCTGCTGGCCAGCGGTGCGCTGAAAGTTAAACCGATGATTACTCACCGTATCGGCTTGTCGCAATGGCGCGAAGGGTTTGACGCCATGGTCGATAAAACCGCGATTAAGGTCATCATGACCTACGACTTTGATGAATAACCTCATTTATTAAAGGAAGGTTCCCGGATGGAACAGATAGCAAAACCGTACTGCGGCGCGAGGTTGGACAGGCTGCCTGACTGCCGTTGGCACACGTCGATGTTTGCGATGGTTGCCTTTGGATTACTGGTTTGTTGGAGTAATGCCGTTGGCGGATTAATTCTTGCGCAGTTAAAAGAACTCGGCTGGACCGATAATTCCACTACCGCCACGTTTTCTGCCATTACGACGGCGGGAATGTTTCTCGGCGCGCTTGCCGGGGGAATTATCGGGGATAAAACCGGGCGCAAAAATGCCTTTATCCTGTATGAAGCGATTCATATTATCGCCATGGTCGTGGGGGCGTTTTCGCCAAATATGACCTTCCTTATTGCCTGCCGTTTTGTGATGGGGGTGGGATTAGGTGCGCTGCTGGTGACTCTGTTTGCCGGGTTCACCGAATATATGCCCGGCAGGAATCGCGGTACCTGGTCAAGCCGGGTCTCGTTTATCGGCAACTGGTCTTATCCGCTCTGTTCGCTGATCGCGATGGGATTGACGCCGTTAATCAGCGCCGAATGGAACTGGCGCGTGCAGTTGCTGATCCCGGCCGTACTGTCGCTGGTGGCGACCGTTATTGCCTGGCGCTGGTTCCCTGAGTCGCCCCGCTGGCTGGAGTCTCGTGGACGCTACGCGGAAGCCGAAAAAGTGATGCGGGCAATAGAAGAGGGCGTGGTTCAGCAGACCGGTAAGCCACTGCCGCCAGTGGTGATAGGAGATGACGGCAAGGCACCGCGCTCTGTTCCGTATTCGGCTTTATTAACCGGCGTATTACTCAAGCGCGTTATTTTAGGTTCCTTTGTCCTGATTGCCATGAACGTTGTGCAGTACACCTTAATTAACTGGCTGCCGACCATATTTATGACTCAGGGTATTAACCTGAAAGATTCCATTGTTTTAAATACCATGAGTATGTTCGGTGCGCCGTTTGGGATTTTTATCGCCATGCTGGTGATGGATAAAATTCCCAGAAAGACCATGGGAGTGGGCTTATTAGTATTAATCGCCGTGCTGGGATATATCTACTCGCTGCAAACCAGCATGCTGCTGATTACGCTAATTGGCTTCTTCCTGATTACTTTTGTCTATATGTACGTTTGCTACGCTTCGGCGGTGTATGTACCGGAAATATGGCCGACCGAAGCGAAACTTCGCGGTTCTGGTCTGGCGAATGCGGTAGGGCGTATCAGCGGTATCGCCGCGCCTTATGCGGTCGCGGTATTGCTTAACGGTTATGGCGTAACGGGGGTGTTTGTCCTGCTGGGTGCGGTCTCCATTATTGTCGCTGTCGCCATTGCTACCATCGGAATTGAAACCAAAGGCGTCTCTGTCGAAAGCCTCGGTATTGATGCAGTTACCAGCAAATAATATTGATGGGGAAATAAAATGAAAAATTCAAAAGCGATATTAAAAACGCCGGGCACGATGAAAATTATTGCCGCCGATATCCCGGTACCCAAAGAGCATGAAGTACTGATCAAAATTGAATATGTAGGTATTTGCGGTTCAGATGTTCACGGTTTCGAATCAGGTCCCTTTATTCCGCCAAAAGACCCAAACCAGGAAATTGGCCTCGGACATGAATGTGCCGGTACGGTGGTGGCGGTAGGAAACCGCGTCAGTAAATTTAAACCGGGCGACCGGGTGAACATTGAACCCGGCGTGCCGTGCGGTCACTGCCGCTACTGTCTGGAGGGCAAATACAACATCTGTCCTGATGTCGACTTTATGGCCACGCAGCCTAATTATCGCGGCGCGCTAACCCACTATCTGTGCCATCCGGAGAGCTTCACTTACAAGCTGCCCGATAACATGGACACCATGGAAGGCGCGCTGGTAGAGCCTGCGGCGGTAGGGATGCATGCCGCAATGCTGGCAGACGTTAAACCGGGCAAGAAAATTGTCATTCTGGGGGCGGGCTGTATTGGTTTAATGACCCTGCAAGCCTGTAAATGTTTGGGTGCTACCGACATCGCCGTTGTTGATGTTTTGGAAAAACGTCTGGCCATGGCCGAGCAGCTTGGTGCGACGACGGTGATCAACGGAGCGAAAGAGGACACCGTTGCCCGCTGTCAGCAGTTCTCCGGCGATATGGGGGCTGACATTGTTTTTGAAACTGCCGGCTCGGCGATCACCGTTAAGCAGGCTCCGTACCTGGTGATGCGCGGCGGGAAAATCATGATCGTTGGGACGGTTCCCGGTGATTCGGCGATTAATTTCCTCAAAATTAACCGTGAAGTCTCCATTCAGACCGTTTTTCGCTACGCCAACCGCTATCCGGTCACTATTGAAGCCATTTCCTCCGGGCGTTTCGATGTCAAGTCGATGGTGACACATATTTATGATTATGAAGATGTTCAGCGCGCGTTTGATGAGTCAGTCAACAATAAACGCGAAATTATCAAAGGCGTTATTAAAGTTAACCATTAATTTATTGAAAAGGGAGAAACAACTATGCTGGCAGATATTAAATATTGGGAAAATGATGCCCAGAATAAACATTATGCGATTGCCCACTTTAACGTGTGGAATGCGGAAATGTTAATGGGGGTGATCGATGCGGCGGAAGAGTCTAAATCGCCGGTGATTATTTCATTCGGTACCGGCTTTGTGGGTAATACCTCGTTTGAAGATTTTTCGCATATGATGGTTTCGATGGCGAAAAAAGCCTCGGTGCCGGTTATTACCCATTGGGACCACGGGCGCAGCATGGAAATTATCCATAACGCCTGGACCCACGGCATGAATTCGCTGATGCGCGATGCCTCCGCCTTTGATTTCGAAGAGAATATTCGCCTGACTAAAGAGGCAGTGGATTTCTTCCATCCGTTGGGTATTCCGGTCGAGGCGGAGCTGGGCCACGTGGGGAATGAAACGGTTTATGAAGAAGCGCTGGCGGGCTATCACTATACCGACCCGAGCCAGGCGGCGGAATTTGTCGAGCGTACCGGCTGCGATTCTCTGGCGGTAGCGATTGGTAACCAGCACGGTGTCTATACTTCAGAGCCGAAACTGAATTTCGACGTGGTCAAACGCGTGCGCGAGGCGGTATCCGTTCCGCTGGTGCTGCACGGCGCGTCCGGCATTAGCGATGCGGATATCAAAAAGGCCATTTCATTAGGTATTTCGAAAATCAATATTCATACCGAACTGTGCCAGGCGGCAATGGCGGCGGTGCAGGAGAACCAGAATCAGCCGTTCCTGCACGTTGAGCGTGAAGTTCGCAAAGCGGTAAAAGAGCGCGCGCTGGAGAAAATTAAACTGTTTGGTTCTGACGGTAAAGCGGAATGACAATATGGATAATATCGAGGTTATTTGTATCGGGGCGGCTATTGTTGATATTCCCTTGCAGCCAGTAAGTAAAAATATCTTTGATGTAGATTCTTATCCTTTAGAACGTATTGCGATGACGACGGGAGGCGATGCGATTAATGAAGCGACGATTATTTCTCGTCTCGGACATCGTACTGCATTAATAAGCCGGGTCGGTGACGATGCTGCGGGACATTTTATTGTCGACCATTGTCGTCGGGAGAATATTGATATTCAGAGCCTGAAACAGGATGCGGATATTGATACTTCTATTAACGTGGGTTTAGTCACCGCCGATGGTGAGCGCACCTTTGTCACCAACCGCAACGGCAGCCTGTGGAAACTGAATATTAACGATGTTGATTTTGACCGTTTCTCGCAGGCAAAGCTGCTGTCGCTGGCGAGTATTTTTAACAGTCCGCTGCTTGATGGTCAGGCGTTAACGGCCATTTTCACGCAGGCGAAAGCGCATAAGCTCATTATCTGCGCGGATATGATTAAACCGCGGCTGAATGAAACGCTGGACGATATCCGTGAAGCGCTGAGCTACGTGGATTATCTGTTTCCCAATTTTGAGGAGGCAAAACTGCTCACCGGGAAAGAGACGCTGGATGAAATAGCCGATAGTTTTCTGGGCTGCGGCGTGAAAACGGTAGTCATTAAGACCGGCAAGAGAGGCTGCTTTATCAAGCGTGCTGATATGAAAATGGAGGTCCCGGCGGTGTCGGGAATTACCGCCATCGACACCATCGGCGCGGGAGACAATTTCGCCTCGGGGTTTATCTCCGCGCTGCTTGAAGGCAAACCGCTGCGCGAGTGTGCGTTATTTGCTAATGCAACGGCAGCAATATCGGTCCTCAGCGTGGGCGCCACGACGGGCGTGAAGAACAGAAAGCTGGTTGAACAACTTCTCGACGAATATGAAGGGTAATAGCGGCAGATGAAAATGATTCCTTTAGGCATTACGGATATTACGCTCTCCCGTATGGGGCTGGGCACCTGGGCCATCGGCGGCGGTCCGGCATGGAATGGCGATCTCGACCTGCAGATTTGCATTGACACCATTGTTGAAGCACACCGTTGCGGCATTAATCTGATTGATACCGCTCCGGGGTACAACTTCGGTAATAGCGAAGTGATTGTCGGGCAGGCGCTGAAAAAGCTGCCGCGCAGCGAGATCGTGGTTGAAACCAAATGCGGCATCGTATGGGAGCGAACAGGCAGCCTGTTTAACAAAGTAGGTGATCGCCAGCTGTATAAAAACCTCTCGCCTGAGTCTATTCGCGAAGAGGTTGATGCCAGCCTGCAAAGATTGGGTATCGACAGTATTGATATCTATATGACCCACTGGCAGTCGGTTGAACCCTGTTTTACGCCGATAGCGGAAACCGTTAATACGCTAAACGCCCTAAAGAAAGAAGGGAAAATTCGGTCTATCGGCGCCGCCAACGTGGATGCCGGGCATGTCAGGGAGTACCTCAAGTATGGCGAGCTGGATATCGTGCAGGCCAAGTACAGCATTCTTGATCGCGCGCTGGAAACTGAACTGCTGCCGTTATGCCAGCAGAATGGCATTGTTGTGCAGGTTTATTCCCCACTCGAGCAGGGACTCCTGACCGGGACTATTGATCGAGATTATGTCCCTAGCGGTGCGCGGGCCAACAAAGTCTGGTTCCAACGGGACAATATGCTGCGGGTGATTGACATGCTTGAGCAATGGCAGCCACTGTGCGAGAAATACCGCTGCACAATCCCCGCGCTGGCCTTGGCATGGATTTTAAAGCAAAGCGATTTAATTACCTTACTGAGCGGCGCAACCGCGCCTGAACAGGTTCGCGAGAATGTCGAGGCGTTGACCATTCCTCTGACAGATGATGATTCATTATTGATGAGGCAAATGGCAGAGGCGTTGGATAGCAAATAAGCCAGCAGATAGGATTGACCTCTGTTTCTGTGTAAAAGAGTATTGAAATCTGTGATTCAGACATGTTCTTTTGAAAATAAACATAGCCTGTGAGATACTAGGGTCTTATTATTACTTTGCAGGAAACAGAGGTGTCATCGTGGCGGCAAAAGACAGGATTCAGGCCATTAAGCAAATGGTGGCTAATGATAAGAAAGTGGCGGTATCTAATTTAAGTTCAATCTTTCAGGTAACTGAGGAAACGATTCGCCGCGATCTTGAAAAACTGGAAGATGAAGGTTTTCTGACCCGAACATATGGCGGTGCAGTGCTCAATACTACCGCGTTGTCCGACAATATTCATTTTTATAAGCGTGCAAAATCTTTCTTCGAAGAGAAGCAGATCATTGCCCGTAATGCGTTACCGTTTATTAAAAATAAGACCACGATGGCTGCCGACTCCAGCAGTACTGCGATGGAATTATTAAAGCTATTGAAGGAAAGAAACGATCTGACGTTGCTGACGAACTCAGCGGAAGCGTTTCATGAATTAGCGCAATCTGAGATTAATGTGGTTTCGACTGGGGGAGAGTTAAATAAGAATACACTGTCACTTCAGGGCCGTATCACCAAAGAGATTATCAGCCGCTATCACGTTGATATCATGGTGATGAGCTGCAAAGGGCTGGACATTACAAGCGGTGCGCTTGATTCAAACGAAGCAGAAGCTGAGATCAAAAAAACAATGATTCGTCAGGCGGCAGAGGTCGCTCTGTTAGTCGATCACTCAAAGTTTGATCGTAAAGCATTTGTCCAGTTAGTGGATCTTAGCCATATTAATTACATTATAACAGATAAAGCACCGGGTGCTGAGTGGGTTGAATTTTGCAAGAAAAATAATATCCAGCTTGTGTACTAATGCAGGGCTAAGTAGTCGATATTTTTTAGATTGCATCCGGTTAATGCCAAATAAAAATGATGATGGTAAATGCGACAGATTTACACTGTCGCCTATTGCCATAACAAGTTTATTATATTTTGCTGCATTTGAGGCACCCAGATGGAACAATATGAACATATCGGCGCAAGGCTGGATCGCTTACCTTTTTCAAAGTTTCACTTTCGTATTTTTGGTATTATCAGCTTTGGTTTGTTGCTGACGGGCTTTCTGAGTTATTCCGGTAATGTGGTATTAGCTAAACTGGTTAGTAATGGCTGGTCGAATAACTACCTTAATGCGGCATTTACTTCAGCGCTAATGTTTGGTTATTTTATTGGCTCATTGAGCGGTGGGTTTATCGGCGATTATCTTGGGCGGCGGCAAGCGTTTCGGATGAATTTGCTGATAGTCGGTATTTCTGCAACTGCCGCCTCTTTTGTTCCCAATATGTATTGGTTAATCTTCTTCCGTGGGCTTATGGGGGTAGGAATGGGGGCGCTGATTATGGTGGGTTATGCCTCCTTTACTGAGTTTATTCCCCCGGTGGTACGCGGTAAATGGTCTGCTCGTTTGTCTTTTGTCGGCAACTGGTCACCCATGCTGTCTGCGGCTGTCGGTGTTGTCGTCATCGCCTGTTTCAGCTGGCGAGTGATGTTTTTTCTTGGTGGTGTGGGAATGCTGTTGGCCTGGTATCTGTCAGGAAAATACCTTATTGAGTCTCCCCGGTGGCTGGCAGGCAAAGGTCTGCAAGAAAAGGCGGAAAAGCATATCCTGGATGTAGAACAACAGGTCGAGAAAGAAAAAAAGATCATCTTGCCGCCATGTCCAAATCCTCGAGAAAAAACGGGGTTAAGCACGGTAAATGATTCGTTTTGGTTGTTATTCAAGGGGCAAATGTTACGCCGGACGCTGGTGGCGATCACAGTACTGATCGCGATGAACATCTCGCTGTATACTATTACCGTCTGGATCCCGACAATTTTCGTTAACACCGGTTTTGATGTGACGAAATCTATTTTCATGACCTCGATTATTATGATTGGGGCACCGGTAGGCATTTATATTGCCGCATTAATTATTGACCGCTTCCCACGACGGTTATTTGGCTCAACGCTGCTGATTATTATTGCTATCCTGGGATATTTTTATTCGATTCAAACACAGGAATGGGCGATTTTAAGCTATGGCCTGGTGATGATCTTTTTTTTGTATATGTATGTCTGTTTTGCTTCTGCGGTGTATGTCCCGGAACTTTGGCCAACCCATCTTCGATTGCGAGGTTCCGGTTTTGTGAATGCCGTGGGGAGAATTGTCGCTGTATTTACACCGTACGGGGTTGCTGTATTACTCACTCAGTATGGCGCGGTCACCGTGTTTATTGTGCTCGGCGCTATGCTGGTGGTGTGCTCACTGATCCTGTTTTGTTTTGGTATTGAAACCCGCAGGGTTTCGCTGGAGCAGATATCGAGCCTGGGGTGAGTTTTGCCTGACAGTACGCCATCAGGCAAAACGTTAGCGCTGCGTTTCTTCCCAGTCAGCCAGCGTGTACAGCGTTGCTCCGGCTGTAGCCATTTCCATAAAGGCGTGCGCGCTGTCTTCTGGCTGAATATTTACCCCACGGCAACCGTCAGTAATAACGCTGACGGTATAGCCAAGATCGAGCGCATCCAGTACGGTAAATTTTACGCAATAGTCGGTTGCCAGACCCATGATGATCAGTTCAACCATGCGATTTTCCAGCAGCCATGCATTAAGCGCGGTTGCCTGACGACGGCCGTTATCAAAAAAGGCGCTGTAACTGTCGACCAGTGGATTTTCACCCTTGGTGAAGGTTTGAGAAATCGCACGCTGGTTCAACAGCGGATGCAGGGCAGCACCTTCGCTGTTTTGCACACAGTGATCGGGCCAGAACGTCTGTGGCAGTCCGTCCAGTTGCCCCTGACTGTAAGGCGCAACCTGATGCTGGCTGGCAAAACTACCGTGATTCGCCGGGTGCCAGTCCAGACTGGCAACGACGGTGTCACCGCGTACGGCACACCAGTCGATCAGACGGTTGGCAATATCGATTGTGCTGTCGCCTTGCGGGACGGCAAGTGCGCCACCGGCACAAAAATCATTCTGTAAATCGACCAGCAATAAGGCTCGGGCCATCGTCATAGACTCCTTTACTCGTCCGGTGTGAGCTCACCACGCAGATTTTGCGTCATCGCTTCGCGAATTGCCTGGGTATCCAGGTTCTGACTCAGCAAATAATGCAGCTTGGTAAGCGTAGCTTCGACGGTCATGTCCGCGCCGCCAATGACTCCCGCGTGCGCCAGCGCATTACCCGTCGCGTAACCGCCCATATTGACCTTGCCGGACATGCATTGGGTGAGATTCACCACCACAATGCCACGCGAACTGGCATCTTCAAGCTCTTTCAAAAACTCTTTGTTTTGTGGTGCATTACCGACACCGTAGGATCGAAGAATTAACGCTTTCACGGGCTGGCGCAGGAAATTTCGCACCACGTCAGCAGAGATCCCTGGGTAAATCGTGACCACGCCGATCGGCTGCGGGGTGATGGGGTGAACAATCAGTGAGCCCACACCATGCGGTGCGGGTGGAGTCCCCAGCCGGCGGATGTGGATTCCCGCTTCCAGTAGTGGAGCAAGGTTCGGTGAGGCGAAAGCGTCAAAACCGTCAGCATGTGCTTTGGTTGTACGGTTGCCACGAAACAGGCGATTGTTGAAAAACAGGGTGACTTCATTAATCGGGTAATTTGCCGCAACGTACAATGCATTCAGCAAATTGATTTGTCCGTCCGAGCGTAGTTCTGCTAGTGGAATTTGTGACCCTGTCACAATGACCGGTTTACCCAGATTTTCCAGCATAAAAGAGAGCGCCGACGCGGTAAACGCCATGGTGTCGGTACCGTGAAGAATGACAAAACCATCGTAATCGTCATAGTGGGCTTTGATGTCTTCGGCAATATGTTGCCAGTCTTCCGGCGTCATATCGGAGGAATCCATCAGTGGGACGTATTCATGGATGGTGAAGTCTGGCATCTCAGGGCGGTGGAATTCAGGCATCAATGCCAGTTGGCGCTGCAGATGACCCGAAACCGGAATGTAACCCTGTTCAGAGCGCTGCATACCTATGGTACCGCCGGTATAGGCAACGTAAATCGATTTCTTTTGCATGACGATTTTCTTAAGGAGTCAGGATATTAATATAGCCGGATGGCTGCTATGCCTTATCCGGCCTAAAAGTTGCGCGATATTCGTAGGCCGGATAAGACGCCTTAGCGTCCTGTCCGGCAATAGCGACTTAACGGACGTTGGCGCAGGTCAGGCAGAACGCATAACGATTTTGCGGATCGTTAAACGCAGCCAGTTTATCTCCTTCAGCTTTTACCGCGCTGGCAGCAGAAGCCAGCGGTGCCGGGAGCATTGCCTGAAGGGCTTCTGGCAGCATGGCGCGCACCGAACCTGACATGCTGTCCATGACCATATCCACGAAGGTAGGTTCGTCCTGATAATACTCAATGTGCCATTGTTTCAGTTTTGCCAGCTCTGCAGCTTTCGCGACGGCATCATCGAAATCGCCCAGGCTGTCTACCAGTCCGTTTGCTTTTGCATCCTGACCGGTCCAGACATGACCCTGAGCAATTTTATCAATCTGCTCCGGTGTCGTCTTACGCGCATCCGCAACCAGCGTGATAAAGCGCTTATAGCCGTTCTCGATGCTTAACTGCATCATTTGCTGTACTTCCGGCGGTAACGCTTTGGTGATGGAGATATCCGCCAGTGGGGACGTTGCAACACCGTCAGTATGTACGCCAATTGAATCCAGGCTGTTTTCTACGGTATTGATAACACCAAAGATGCCGATGGAGCCGGTCAGGGTGCTGGGGTTTGCCACGATGTAGCTTGCAGGCGTGGAGATCCAGTACCCCCCGGACGCCGCCATGCCGCCCATGGAAACGACAACCGGTTTGCCCGCTGCTTTTGCCGCTGCCAGCTCAGAACGGATCACTTCCGAGGCGCTGACGCTACCGCCAGGGCTATTCACGCGCAGGACAATGGCCTTCACTTTCGGATCGAGGCGTGCTTCACGGATCTGTGCGGCGGTCGTATCGCCACCCACATTCCCTGGCGTTTCCTCTCCGTCCATAATGGCACCGTTGGCGAAGACGACGCCGATGCTGTCCCCGGTATCAGCAGGTGTTTTCAGCGTGTAATCGTAGTAGCTGACAGAGCGGTAGTTTTTATCCGCTTTGCTCCAGCCAAACTGTTTGGTCAGCAGCTTTTCGACTTCAGCACTGGAGGCGAGAGCATCCACCAATTTGTTATCGAGAGCATATTTCGCCGTATCACCGTCGACTTTCGTCAGGCCGTCCAGCATCGCTTGCGCGCCAGGGAATACCTGTTGCGCCGGGATTTGCCGGTTAGCGGCGACCGTATCGAGATAGTTCTGCCACAGCTCGCCAATCCAGCGGCTGTCAGCTTCACGCGCGGCAGGTGACATATCATCACGGATAAACGGCTCGACGGCGGATTTATAGGTGCCCACGCGGAATACGTGCGTTGAGACTTTCAGCTTATCCAGCAGGGATTTGTAGTACAGACCGTTGGTGGCAAAGCCGTGCAGATCAACGGAACCCTGCGGAGATAGCCAAATTTTGTTGGCAAAACTTGCCAGGTAATACTGCCCCTGGCTGAAGTTATCGCCTACAGCAAAGACAGGCTTACCGCTGTCGCGGAACTCGCGTAGCGCTTTACCGATATATTGCATCGACGGTTGGTCGGCACCGGCGAAGTTTTTCAAGTCCATCACGATGCCGGTAATATTGCGGTCATCTTTGGCCTGTCGAATGGTATTCACGATATCGAACAGGGAGTTTTCCTGTAGACGATCGGAACTTGCGCCAAACAGCTGACGACCGATGACACTTAACCGACTGGTGCTTGAAGGTTTATCAACAATAACCCCCGAGATATCCAGCAGCAGTGCGCCACGTTCAGCATGTTCGCTGGTGTTGCTGCTACTGACCTGCATCCAGATCCCCACGCCCACCAGTACTAAAAAGATAAAGAACAGGTTAAGCACAAATTCACGGACGAAATTGAGTAATCGCCATGTCCATTTAAAAAATCCGGCAATAAATCGCCACAGGGTTCGCATGTATTCTCCCTACCGATTAACAACACGCCCCCGTGAGCCACGAGAAAGGCGTTAAGATGTGGCTATCGTAATGACCCGGCAGGCACTTGTCAGCAGGAATCACTACCTGTGCTGTAACAAAATCCGCCCACGTGTTAATTTTGTGAACAAATATCATTGTTGGAGTTAAGCAAATGGATGCACTCGAATTACTTATGACCCGTCGTAGCGCTTCTCGTCTTGTCGAACCGGCCCCGGCGGGAGAGCAACTGCAAAATATCCTGCGCGCCGGTATGCGTGCGCCAGACCACAAATCGCTACAACCGTGGCAATTTTTTGTGATTGAAGGCGAAGGGCGCGAACGTTTTAGTGCCGTGCTTGAAAAAGGCGCGATTGCTGCCGGAAGTGATGAAAAAGCACAGGAAAAAGCCCGTACAGCACCGTTTCGCGCGCCGCTGATTATCGCTGTGGTGGCAAAATGTGAAGAAAGCGACAAGGTCCCGATGTGGGAACAAGAAATGTCCGCAGGCTGCGCGGTAATGGCGATGCAAATGGCGGCGATTGCGCAAGGGTTTGGCGGGATTTGGCGCAGCGGAGCCTTAACGGAAAGTACGGTAGTCCGCGAAGCGTTTGATTGTCGTCCACAGGATAAAATCGTCGGTTTTCTCTATCTGGGAACGCCGCAGCTAAAAGCCTCCACCTCGATTAATCTTGCCGATCCGACCTCATTCGTCCGTTATTTCTGACATCAACGGCAAAACTGTCTGGATTATGAGCAAAGACACCCTAATTCAGACAGTCACTCTTACCACATCATGGAATGAGCGCTACCATATCCGCATTGCAATGACAGGAGATGTCCATGAGCGAGAACGCTATTCGTTTAACACAATACAGCCACGGAGCCGGTTGCGGTTGTAAAATTTCCCCGAAAGTGTTGGAAACCATCCTGCACAGCGAGCAGGCGAAGTTTGTTGATCCGAATTTACTCGTGGGTAATGAAACCCGCGATGACGCGGCGGTGTACGATCTGGGTAACGGCACCAGCGTTATCAGTACCACCGATTTCTTTATGCCGATTGTCGATAATCCGTTTGATTTTGGCCGCATTGCTGCGACCAACGCTATCAGCGACATTTTTGCGATGGGCGGCAAACCGATTATGGCAATCGCTATTCTGGGCTGGCCTCTTGATAAGCTGGCGCCGGAAATAGCCCGCGAAGTGACCGAAGGTGGGCGTTTTGCCTGTCGTCAGGCGGGGATTGCACTGGCGGGTGGACACTCTATTGATGCCCCTGAACCAATCTTTGGACTCGCTGTGACGGGTATTGTGCCAACCGAACGTGTGAAGAAAAACAGCACCGCTGAGGCTGGATGTAAGCTGTTCCTCACCAAACCACTGGGTATTGGTGTACTGACCACCGCAGAGAAGAAATCGCTGCTGAAACCGGAACACGTCGGACTGGCGACAGAAGTGATGTGCCGTATGAACATTGCCGGTGCGGCATTTGCCGATATCGACGGTGTGAAAGCCATGACCGATGTAACCGGTTTTGGTCTGCTGGGTCATTTGAGCGAGATGTGCCAGGGGGCCGGCGTTCAGGCGCAGATCGTCTACCAGGACATTCCTAAACTTCCTGGCGTGGAAGAATACATCGCACAGGGCGCAGTGCCGGGCGGTACGCAGCGTAACTACGCGAGCTATGGACACCTGATGGGGGAAATGCCGCAATCGGTACGCGATCTGCTGTGCGATCCGCAAACTTCCGGCGGCTTACTGCTGGCGGTAACACCGGAATCTGAAGCTGAGGTCAAAGCCGCAGCTGCGCAGCTTGGTATCGATCTCACGGCTATCGGTGAGCTAGTGGAAGCCCGCGGCGGTCGCGCCATGGTTGAGATTCGTTAACCCGATGCGGTTGTTTATTGCCGAAAAACCGAGTCTGGCGCGCGCCATCGCCGATGTGTTACCCAAGCCACATCGTAAAGGTGACGGTTTCATTGAATGCGGAAATGGGCAAGTGGTGACCTGGTGTATCGGTCACCTGCTTGAACAGGCGCAGCCAGACGCCTACGACAGTCGTTATGCTCGCTGGAGCCTGGCCGATCTGCCGATTGTTCCGGAAAAGTGGCAACTACAGCCGCGTCCCTCTGTGACTAAGCAACTCAACGTCATTAAACGCTTTTTACATGAAGCCAGCGAAGTTATTCACGCCGGAGACCCCGATCGTGAAGGACAACTGCTGGTGGACGAGGTGCTGGATTACCTGCAGCTTGCCCCCGAAAAACGCCAGCAGGTGCAACGTTGCCTGATTAACGACCTCAACCCACAGGCAGTGGAGCGGGCGATAGAGCGTCTACGTGCAAACAGCGATTTCATCCCACTGTGCGTGTCGGCACTGGCACGCGCACGCGCGGACTGGCTGTACGGCATCAATATGACGCGTGCTTACACTATTCTCGGGCGCAACGCAGGGTACCAGGGCGTTCTTTCTGTTGGCCGTGTACAGACACCGGTGCTTGGGCTGGTTGTACGTCGCGATGAAGAGATCGAGAATTTTGTCGCTAAAGATTTTTTTGAGGTGAAAGCGCATATCGTGACACCCGCCGATGAGCGTTTTACCGCCATCTGGCAACCCAGCGAGGCCTGTGAACCTTATCAGGACGAAGAAGGGCGTTTACTGCATCGTACGCTGGCTGAGCATGTGGTGAAGCGCATCAATGGTCAGCCAGCGATAGTCACCAGTTATAATGATAAACGGGAATCAGAATCCGCGCCGCTGCCGTTTTCGCTGTCGGCGCTGCAGATTGAAGCCGCGAAACGCTTCGGTTTAAGTGCGCAAAATGTTCTGGATATCTGCCAGAAACTGTACGAAACCCACAAGCTGATTACCTATCCGCGTTCGGACAGTCGCTATCTACCGGAGGAGCACTTTGCCGGACGTCACGCGGTGTTGAACGCGATTAGCGTTCATGCCCCGGATCTGTTGCCGCAGCCTGCTGTGAATCCCGATACGCGCAATCGTTGTTGGGACGATAAAAAGGTGGATGCGCACCACGCTATTATTCCAACAGCGCGTAGCTCAACCATCAATCTCAATGACAATGAGTCGAAGATTTACACTCTGATTGCGCGTCAGTATCTGATGCAGTTTTGCGCGGATGCTGTTTTTCGTAAGTGCGTCATTGAACTGGATATCGCCAAAGGTAAGTTTGTTGCCAAGGCGCGTTTCCTGGCTGAGGCCGGATGGCGTACGCTGCTCGGTAACAAAGAGCGCGATGAAGATAACGACGGTACACCGCTGCCAGTGGTGGCAAAAGACGATGCATTGCTGTGTGAAAAAGGCGAAGTGGTTGAACGCCAGACCCAGCCGCCGCGTCACTTTACCGATGCGACGTTGTTATCGGCAATGACCGGGATCGCGCGTTTTGTGCAGGATAAAGATCTGAAAAAGATCCTCCGCGCGACGGACGGACTGGGGACAGAAGCAACACGAGCCGGGATTATCGAATTACTGTTTAAACGCGGATTCCTGGTGAAAAAAGGGCGCTATATCCATTCGACCGATGCCGGAAAAGCGCTGTTCCACTCGCTGCCTGAAATGGCGACACGCCCGGATATGACCGCGCACTGGGAGTCGATTCTGACCCAAATTAGTGAAAAACAGTGTCGTTATCAGGACTTTATGCAACCGTTAGTCGGAACGCTGTATCAGTTAATCGACCAGGCTCGTAGTACACCCGTTCGCCGGTTCCGTGGGATTGCTGCACCTGGCGGTAGTGATAAGAAAAAGAGTGTGCCGCGTAAACGTCCGGCAAAAAAAAGCCCGCCAGCAGATGAGGCGAGCGTGTAGTGTATTCGTAGGCCGGATAAGGCACGCGTGCTGCATCCGGCAATGCCTGATGGCGCGACGCTTATCAGGCCTACGGGAGCTACAGTTCTGAATTAAATCACACCCTGGCCCAGCATCGCGTCGGCAACTTTCACAAAGCCTGCGATGTTGGCGCCGCGCACATAGTTGGTTTGTTTGCTTTCACCGCCGTACTCGACACAGGCGTGGTGAATATCCAGCATGATATGGTGCAGACGGGCATCGACTTTCTCTGCCTTCCAGCCCAGACGCGCGGCATTCTGCGCCATTTCCAGACCGGATGTGGCGACACCACCTGCGTTAGCGGCTTTGCCTGGCGCAAACAAAACGCCTGCTTCCAGGAACAGATCGGTGGCCTCGATGGTCGTCGGCATATTTGCGCCTTCGGCGACGGCTTTTACGCCATTGGCGATCAGTACGCGTGCGGCATCGACATCCAGTTCGTTCTGGGTTGCGCATGGCAGGGCGATATCAACCGGAACAGACCAGGGTTGTTTACCTTCCAGGTAGGTCAGACCAAATTCACGGGCGTAATCCGCCACGCGACCGTCACGGCTGTCTTTAATCGCGCACAGACGCGCCAGTTTTTCTTTTGTAAAACCACTTTCATCAACCACGGTACCGCTGGAGTCGGAGGCGGTAACCACGCGCGCACCAAACTCCATCGCCTTCTCAATGGCGAATTGCGCAACATTACCGGATCCGGAAACGGCCACACGCATCCCTTCAAAACCCAGACCATGACGTTTGAGCATCGCTTCGGTGAAGTACACCAGACCGTAGCCAGTTGCTTCCGGGCGAATCAGGCTGCCACCGAAAGAAAGGCCTTTTCCGGTGAAGACGCAGGCGCTGTTATTGGACAGCTTTTTCATCATCCCGGCCATAAAGCCGACCTCACGACCGCCCACGCCGATATCACCCGCAGGGACGTCGGTATCGGGCCCTAAATGGCGGAACAGTTCCGTCATCAGCGCCTGACAAAAACGCATGATTTCGCCTTCGCTTTTACCTTTCGGATCAAAGTCGCTACCGCCTTTACCACCACCCATTGGCAGCGTGGTGAGTGCGTTTTTAAAGGTCTGCTCAAAGCCGAGGAACTTCAGGATCGACAGGTTCACCGAAGGATGGAAACGCATGCCGCCTTTGTACGGGCCAATTGCGGAGCTGAACTGTACGCGCCACGCACGGTTAACCTGTACCTGATTGCGATCGTCGAGCCAGACCACGCGGAACTGGATCACGCGCTCAGGTTCAACCAGACGCTCCAGCAAGGACATTTGACGATAGCGCGGGTTTTGCTCAAGGAACGGCCACAGTGTCGTCATTACCTCACGAACGGCTTGCGCGAACTCGGTCTGATTCGGGTCGCGCTTTTGTACATGGTTGAGAAACGACTCCAGAGAACATGTCTGATCCATAGATATAAGAACCTCTTATGTATTGATATGGTTATATTTTTGATATTTGTGTTAAGTGTTTTGCAGTTTTTGACTATACCATCAGCAGTGTGACGAGACGCAAGAAAAAATTAATCCCGCTAAGTAAATTAATATCGCGGCGTTGCTCATAACCAAAAACGATGATGGAGGAACTAAAGTTTCTGCCGGTTTATACCGTTATACTGAGCATAGATGTCAGTTAAAAAGGAAAGAATATGCGCCGTTTAATCATGGCAGGTGCGTTGGTGATGTTATCCAACGGGGTACTGGCAAATCAGCTTTATCGTCCGGATGTGCAAGTGAATGTGCCGCCGGAAGTGTTCAGTTCCAGCGGCCAGCGCGCGCAGCCCTGTAATCAGTGCTGCATTTATCAGGATCAAAACTATTCAGAAGGGGCGGTGGTGAAAGCCGATGGCGTGCTGCTACAGTGCCAGCGCGATGAGAAAACCATCAGCACGAACCCGCTGGTCTGGCGGCGTGTAAAAGAATAAACGCTTCTAATAGCGGGATATCGGCAGGCGCGAGTGGATAACGCAGCGCCTCTTCGGGTGAGCACCAGACCAAATCCTGATGCTCATGGGCGTAAAGCTCGCCCTGATAAGCCGGCACGTGCCAGGCATGCAGATGTATCAATCGGCCTGATACTTCGCGCTGATGACTGGCGACGTAATTCCCAACGATAGCCTCGATACCCAGTTCCTCACGTAATTCACGGACCAGCGCTTGTGGTTGGCTCTCTCCAGGTTCAACCTTACCACCAGCAAATTCCCACATACCGGATTGATCTGCATGCTGCGGGCGTTGAGCCAGTAAAATTTTGCCATCACGTTCAATAATCGCGGCGACCACGTCGAGGGTTTTCATCATATTCATCAAGATCTAACAGCAGAAAATGACATAATATAGTTAACCATGGGTTTGACCAAAAGTATTCAGGAGCAACCGTTGAATGAACCTCAGTCATGGGTAAAACCGTTGACGCGCATCCCTTCCAGTTTGAAACCGCTTGTTGCAACACAGAAAAAACACTATGGCGATGTGCTACATCCCACGCGCTGGTGGGGGCGAATGCCATTTCTGTTCTGGCTGGTGGCGCTGTTTGTTGGCTTCCTGGAGCGTAAGCGGGCGCGCTTAACGCCGGTGATGCGAGCATTGTTGATGACACGTGTTTCTCAGGTGTGCCATTGCGCCTTTTGTGTGGATGCCAACAGTTTACGTCTGGCTGAACGCTGTGGCGCACTGGATAAAGTATTACAAGTGGCTAATTGGCAGGAATCGACGCTGTTCAGTGAAGAAGAACGTGTCGCACTGGCTTATGCGGATGCCGTTACGGCCACGCCGCCTCGGGTTGATGAGGCATTAAAGGCGCAAATGAAGTTGCATTTTACCGAGGATGCCATTACTGAAATGACCGCGCTGATTGCGTTCCAAAATCTCTCGGCGCGCTTTAATGCCGCCCTTGATATTCCTTCGCAGGGACTGTGCGACACCTTCAAAGGACGCCCACATGCTTGACTGCCATCTTCATCCGCGCTTAAAACCGCTTTTGCATCGGTGTGTGCTGGTTATCGATAAGCCTGCAATTACGCCGGATGGCCTGACACTGGTTGGTTTTGCCATTGGTGTGCTGGCGTTGCCGTTTCTGGCTTTAGGTTGGTATCAGGCGGCGTTGGTGGTTATCGTGCTAAATCGTCTGTTTGATGGACTGGACGGTGCGCTGGCGCGGCGCAGGGGGCTTACTGATGCCGGCGGGTTTCTCGATATCTCGCTCGATTTTCTTTTTTACGCCTTAGTACCGTTTGGTTTTATTCTGGCCGCACCGGAGCTGAATGCGCTGGCCGGCAGCTGGCTGTTGTTCGCCTTTATCGGAACGGGGAGTAGTTTTCTCGCCTTTGCCGCGTTGGCGGCGAAACACCAGATTGATAATCCGGGTTATGCGCATAAGTCGTTTTATTATCTGGGCGGGCTGACCGAAGGAACCGAGACCATTTTGTTGTTTGTGCTGGGCTGCCTGTTCCCGGGATATTTTGCCCTGATGGCATGGATATTTGGCGCGCTGTGCTGGATGACAACACTCACCCGGATCTGGAGTGGATATTTGACGCTGAAAGCGGTTCAGCGTCAGGCGTAACGTATTGCGTTGCCGGATACGCTTATCCGGCAATCATGCCAATCTTACTTGCTGCTGTCCGGACCACGTTCACCGCTGGCTACCGGGTTCTTCGGATCGCTGCTCCACTCATACCAACCGCCATCATAGACCGACACGTTTTGCCAGCCCATTGCGCGGGCGTACATAAAGGTTTCTGAGGCGCGCCAACCGGTACCGCAATAGAAAGAGACCTGCTGATCCGGCAGAATGTTCCATTGCTTCCACATTGCGGCGATGTCGTCTGCACTGCGCATCGTACCATCCGGATTATGGAAATCTTCCATGTGAGTGGAGTCACTTCCCGCATGGCCCCAACGAGCGCCAGCGATTTCACCTTTTGGCTTGATGTAGCTGTATCCACTGGTGGTACCGATAAACTCTGGCCATGAACGGATGCTGACCAGTGACGCATCCTGGCGATGCAGCAAGCCGCGAGCCTGTGTCATATCCAGCATCAATTGTGGTTGGGCGGGGATCGTGACGCCAAAATCCGGTTCTGGTTTGACCGTCGGCGGGGTGCCGCGTTCGACGGGTAAACCTGCGTCGGACCAGGTTTGCCAGCCACCGTCGAGCAGGCGCACATCTTTTACACCCGCATACAGCATGATTTGCGCCACGCGTGCAGCGGCGTACACATCGCGACCATATAAAATGACCGTGGTGTCGTGGCGGATACCGTGTTTAGCCAGCATCGCTTTTAGCTGTTCGTCGGAGACTTTATTCCACAGCGGTTCGCTTTCCACTTCGTTAGTGTCAATGTATCCCGCACCCGGAATATGGCTCAGCAGATAAAATTTTGGCGCACCCCAGGCCGCTTCAATGACTTTCCAGTCACCAGCCGGTTTTGCGGTAACGTCTTTACCTTGCTGAAGATCGTGCAGCCATTGTGGGTAGACCAACTGTTCGAAGTGCGGCAGGCGCTGCAAGCGTGCAGGGTCCTGTAGCGCATCGCTAAGGGTCGAAATATGGTTAAAACCCACTTTTTGCAGGCGGTTTTTGACGGCTTTCACATCGCTGTCGTTGCCATACAGTGCCACTGGCACATCGGTTTTTAACTGATGTGCCTGAACCCAGGCGCTAAGTTGTTCATCGTTCATCTTGTCGAGCCAGGCGGCAGACAGATTCAGTGCGGAGGGTTCGTGCCCGGAAGGGCCATTGAGCGACTGAGGCCAGCCATTATAAAAAGCGCTCTGACGGGTATCGATTGCCGCGCCTTGTTTTTGCTGTAACTGGTTGAGGGTAAGCGTCTGTGCTGTTTCAGCAGCCCAGGAAGAAGCGCAAGCGAGCCCTAAAGCCAGTGCCAGCGCGGTCATTTGAGAAACACGTTTCATCGAATAGCCCGACGTTGAAAAAAAGAGGACGACATTGTGTGCCGCCGGTTAAGTAAAATCCTTGCGTTAACGCAGCATAACGCCACATTCACGCCCAGGAATCCATTTGTACTACACGGCCTGCCGGGGGGACGTCTTGCGTATCGTGGGTGACTTGCACCACAGGTATCCCCAACTTCCGCACTTCGGTGAAAACCCACAGGCGAAACGTATCCCGCAGTGACGCATCCAGGCGACTGAAGGGTTCATCCAGCAGCAAAGCCTGCGGTTGTGCCAGCAAGGCGCGAAGCAGGGCGATGCGTGAGCGTTGCCCTCCGGACAGCGATGCCGGGTCGCGATGATAAAAGCCTGCCAGGTCCGCGCGCTCAAGGGCATGTTCCACTTCATCGCGTCTCGCCGTACC
Source organism: Citrobacter sp. Igbk 14 (assembly GCF_028069825.1). NCBI lineage: Bacteria > Pseudomonadati > Pseudomonadota > Gammaproteobacteria > Enterobacterales > Enterobacteriaceae > Citrobacter > Citrobacter sp. Igbk 14. Next base: position 27,899 of record NZ_JANEWM010000017.1, on the reverse strand, counting down.
TTTCAGGTCAGCGGGTAGTGCCAGTGATAAATTTTGCCCAACACTGAAATGATCAAACAGCAGGGCATCCTGGAACAGAATACCAATCTGGCGCTGTGCGGTAGGTAATGTGTCAATGCGCCGTTCATTGAGCCATAGTTGACCGGAGGCACGAAATTGATCGGGGAGCGCACCAATCATCCACGAAAATAGTGAAGACTTGCCGCTACCCGAAGGCCCCATAATAGTGACGATGTCACCTTTATTGACCTGAAGGTTGACGCCTGTCAGCAGGGGTGTTGAACCCAGGTACAGGGAAACATCTTGCACTATGAGCATTAGCGGAGTCCTTGTCGAAAGCGGCCAACCCAGGCGGAGAGCGAGGCTGCGAGTGCGAAAACAACCAACGGTAACAGCAATTGCCATAGCGCCTGTGCCGCCAGAATAGCGGTGCTGCCACCGCTGCTTAATGCTACGGCTTCGGTCGTGAGTGTGGGATAACGACCTGCGCCCAACCATAATGTTGGCATGTACTGGGCAATACTCACCGAAAATCCTACGGCGAAAGCAATCAGTGCCGGGCGCAGAATCAACGGGCATTTTACCTGCCAGAAGATGCGGTTTTGTGTCCAGCCCAGCGTTTGCGCAATCACAATAAGGCGCGAGTCAATACGCTGCCATGCAGGTTTAAGCACAAACAGCATCCACGGTGTTACCCACAATAAATGCCCCCAGACCACCGTGATAAACTGGCCATCCTGTTGGGCATATAGCGCCAGCGTATATTGCCCGGTGACCAGCGGTAACGCGGGTAAGATAATGGGCAACCAGACCCAACGGTGCCCGGTTTGTGGCCCCCATTCCAGCCATATCAACAGCGTGGCCAGCGCAAGCGTACTGGCCAGAAGCCCCATTAGCAGGCTATTGATCAGCGCATCTCGGTTCAGCGATGAGTATTCTGCCATCAGGAGCAAAACGACTGCGCACACAATGCCGCTGAGGGGCAGAAGCTGTATCAGCGAGCGTCCGGCTGTACAGGATGAAAAATGCAGGCGTACACCGCTGATTGCCGGAATTGTGCGCCGCCAGCCGCGCCAGAGCAGATAGCCCGCCAGCGCAAAAATGACCAGTAACAGCACCAGCAGCAAACTGGCGAGCGCGCCTTTTGTCTGCTGGTCGGCGTCGCCCTGACTTAACCATTGCCAGCTCAACACCGCGAGTGTTGGCGGGTTGCCGGGGCCAAGGACGATGGCGACATCCACGACGGAGAGCGACCACGCGACAATCGCCAGCATAACTTTCCCTAGCGCTGGCGCGATAGAGGGCAGTACCAGCCAGTTCAGACACTGCAATCGGCTGTAACCCAGAGAGTCCAGCACGATGACCTGTTGCGACAACTGCTTGTCACTCAATAAAGCGGAAAGGATCCAGAGCAAGAAAGCGCTTTCTTTCACCGCCAATGTGATGCCCAGACCCACACCGTAGCGGTCCAATAGTGGGCTGAGAAACGGCAATAGACGGTAGAGCATGCCGCCTTCGGCAAAAAGTAACAGCGTGCTGGTGGCAAAGGCAACGTGCGGAACCGCCAGCAGCCAGGGGAGGTGAGTACAAAGCCGCACCCATCTGGCGCCGGGCCAGAATGCAAGAACGGTCAGCAGGGCGATACTGAGCGCGCCAGTGGCTGCCAGCGTGACAGAAACCAGTGTCGCCAGTAGCGCTTGCAGGAGTTGGGGATCGGCAAACAGCGCCAGCCAGTGTGCAATGGAAAGCGCTGGCGCAATTAGCGTAAAAGCCGCAGGGACCAGCGGCAAATAGATTGCCGTCATGAAGGCCCAGAGCAGCAGAATTAATGCGTACCGTAACGGCGTAGCCATTCTTGTTCCAGTGCATTTACCCAGGCTGCGTGTGGCTCAGGCAGGACAGCGGGGAGTCCTTTCGGGATTCGAGCCAGTAGCGCCTCCCGCTGTTCGGCTGGTAATTTTTTGGGGGCAAGCACTGAAGGATCGCCCCAAAAGGTGGGGTCAGCTTTGCGGAGCTGCGCTTCAGGCGAGAGCAGGAAGTTAGCCACCACTTTCGCCCCAGCACTGGCACGCGCATTAGCGGGAATGGTGACAAAATGCACATTGCCCAGCATGCCCTGAGAGAAGCCAAAACTATAGCTATTTTTCGGTAACTCGCCGCGAGCGATTTTTTGCTGTGCATGCGCAGGGTTAAAGGTTAACGATATCCGCAGCGTGCCGCTATTCAGCAGGGCATCCATCCGCGCAGGCGTAGAGGGAAAGTCTTTCCCTTCGCGCCACAGTACGGGATGTAAAGCGTCAAGATACTGCCACAAGGGGGCGGTAACCTCGGCGAACGTGGCTGCATCGGGAGCACTTTTCAGTGCTTGTGGTTTTGCAGTGAGCGTAATCAGCAACTGTTCGAGAAAAGCGGTACCGGTAAAGTCGGGTGGGCGCGGATAGGTCACCGTGCCGGGATGCGCTCGCGCAAATTCCAGCAGTGTCTGCGCAGAGCGAGGGGGCTGTTCTGTGATATCCCGATTGGCGATAAAGGTTAACTGCGCGCCACCCCACGGAGATTCGGCACCCTCAGTTGGAATGGCGAAGTCTTCAGTCACCGGTTGTTGGGTATCCACGTAGCGCCAGTTGGGCAGCATTTGCGCCCACTGCGTTTGCAGCAGACCAGCGTCTTTCAGCGTGCGAAAATTCTCGCCATTGACCCACAGGAGATCAACCGAACCACCTGTTTTACGCCCTGATGCCGCTTCGGTCTGGATGCGTTTTACAGCATCGGCGGCATCCGCCAGACGGACAATTTTCAGGTTAATGGCATAGTGTGTTTTCATCTCACCGCTAACCCAGTCGAGATACTGATTAACGGCGTTATCGCCTCCCCAGGCGTTAAACCACACCGTCTGACCCCGGGCGTCGTTTTTGATGTGCTGCCAGTTCTCACTCTGCGCAAAGGTCGCCAGCGGAGAGAGCAGCAAACTCAGGCACAATAAACAGTAACGCATAGTATCTCCAGTCGTTTATGGAGGCTTCAGGAACGCTTCCTGTGCCGCTCAAGATAAAGGCCTCTTGCCACTGAAATCACGACACTCAGGGCAAACAGAATAAACAGCCCGGTCACGAACCAATATGTGCCGCCGGTCAGCAGGCTACCAGCCCATGAGTAAACGATAGTGGCAGGTAACTGGCCAAGACCGGTGGCGATGAAAAAATGACGAAAGCGGATGGACGTCAGGCCGGCGGCGTAACTGACCGGATCGAATGGAACGAAAGGTAACAGGCGGCAGACCAGAATGGCGTGTTTACCGTAGCGCTCAAAAAAGGCGTCCATATTTTTCAACACCGTTTTACCGGTTAATCTTTCTACTGCGCTGCGGCCGAACACCCGGGCGATAAAAAAGCAGAGTGCTGCCCCCGCCATCGCACTGGTCCAGGAGAGAACACCTCCCCAGAATGCGCCAAACAATGAGGCATTCGCAAAGGTGATCAGGAAGGCGGGAAGCGGGGCGATGATCGCCTGTAAAATCATCAGGAAGAACGATACGACCGCGGCCTGGGGACCCCAGGAACGAATGAAATTTTCAAGAGCATGCTGATCAAGCGTGGTAAACGCAGTCAGGCTCTGTGTGAGAAAGTCTCTCACGTCGGGCAGCCATGCCCACGCCATTAACGCGACGACCAACAGGGCAATGAACCCAGCCCGGCAACACTTTCTGAACTGTGTCTTATTCAGCGTTCTCATTTACCGGCAAGCTCTCGATTTGCAGAGGGGTCGACATGTTTATATCGGGCCCAGGCTTTTGCCGCCTGCACGAGGGCAAACAAGGCAAAGCCTGCAACACTGAGTTTAACGATAAACGCCCAGGTGATGCCTTCACTGGCGAGTTCGTGTGACATCAGCGTATAGATAAAGATACCTGGTAACGTGGTGACAGCTGAAATCAGAGTAAATGACCAGAACGGAATGGCCGTCAGTCCGTAAGCATAGTTTTGAATATTATAAGGAAACAGGGGGACGAGACGGGTCAGGATCAGAAAGTCGATACCGCTATGGGCAATCCCTTTTTCGATCGCCTGAAACGTCGCCGTATGCCCGACGTGTTGCAGTAATAGTTCCCGCCCAAGCCAGCGTGCCAGTAAAAATGACAATGCCGAGGCAACGGTTGCTGCCAGTAAAGAGATGAGCGTGCCAACCAGTGGGCCGAAAAGGATACCGCCGACAATCACCAGAATGCTGCCAGGTATCAGGCACAGTGCCGCGACGATAAAGAGCAGAATATAAAGCGCGTAGCCGAACAGCCCTCTTTGGCGGATGACATCTTGTAAATGATGGAGATTGGTTATCAGGTCAGACAGACCAAAATAGTGGAAAACCCCAGCCAGGGCGCAGAATAGCACTGCCACAATCAGCAGTCGGTATTCTGCCTTATGCGAACTTCTTTTTCATGGGGGGTCTCCTGTAAATCCGTGGGTGATGAAGCGTTTTCACCAGCGAAAAGTGCGCGCGAAGATATATTAAAATCCCGCTCGCAACAATGTATTACCGTCGCTTTATTGATTTTGCACAGAATATACTGACTCTCCAGGCGAGGCCCGGAGAGCGAAAAAATGCTGATGATTAGACGCGGAATTTTGCCCACACTGGCGCGTGGTCGGACGGTTTTTCCATGCTGCGGATCTCATAGTCGATACCCGTTTCTTCGCAGCGTTCCGCCAGCGGATTGCTTGCCAGCAGCAGGTCAATACGCAGACCACGGTTATCGTCGAAGCCTTTCGAGCGGTAATCAAACCACGAAAACTGGTCGTTTTTATCAGGATGCGCGTGACGATAGGTGTCCACCAGTCCCCAACCTAACAGACGTTCCATCCACTCGCGTTCTTCCGGCAGGAAGGAACATTTCCCGGTACGCAACCAGCGTTTGCGATTCTCTTCGCCGATGCCGATATCCAGGTCGGTTGGGCTGATATTCATATCACCCATGATCAGCACCGGATTATCGCGTTTCAGCTCCGTCTCAAGATAGTTTTGTAAGTTCTGATAGAACGCCGCTTTTGCCGGGAATTTAGTTTCATGGTCGCGGCTTTCGCCCTGTGGGAAGTAGCCGTTGATGACGGTGATGTTGCCAAGCGGAGACGGGATCTCCGCCATAATGATACGGCGCTGAGCCTCTTCGTCATCATTCGGGAAACCACGGCGCACTGCGATCGGTGTTTCTTTGGTTAACAGTGCCACACCGTAATGGCCTTTCTGACCGTGATAGAAAACGTTGTAGCCCAATTTTGCTACCTCTTCGAGAGGGAACATATCGTCGTGAACTTTTGTCTCCTGTAAGCCAATAACATCCGGTTGGTGTTTTTCGACAATGGCTGCCAGTTGATGAGGTCGGGCACGCAGGCCGTTGATATTAAAAGAGACAAATTTCATAGTCGCTGCCACTTTGTAAGATGAATAGTGCAAGGATGGTAGCAGAATTTCCACGAACTGACTGCTTCTTGTCACCTGATTCCAACAATGATTGCTAATGGTGTTAACGATGGAGCAAAAACTGCACCGTTTTGGCGCGAAGCGCGTCGCTATGGGGCAATAATTTCCGATAAATTTCGTATACGATCACAATTCCAGAATTATATTTGGCGACTGAATAAAATTGCGGTTTTTCCTCTATTTAGTCCTCTGATACGCAAACATATTCACTTTATATGCACGGATAGTGAATATCGTTGTGTTGTAACTTGTTGATATTCCGTTTAACGACTCCGTTTATGCACTTTTTTCGCTGGCTGGCACGAACCCTGCAATCTACATTTACACCGCAAACACTATATTTATTAACATATAAATAACCTTTTATTTACCGTTGAGGTCGCTATGTCTCTGTCAGTTACGCGTGAAAATTTTGATGAATGGATGATGCCTGTCTATGTCCCAGCGCCTTTTATTCCGGTGCGTGGTGAAGGTTCACGTCTGTGGGATCAACAGGGTAAAGAGTATATCGATTTCGCGGGAGGCATTGCGGTTAACGCACTGGGACATGCGCATCCGGCATTGCGTGAGGCATTAAACGACCAGGCCAGCAAATTCTGGCATACCGGCAACGGTTACACCAACGAACCGGTATTACGTCTGGCGAAGAAGCTTATCGACGCGACGTTTGCCGAGCGTGTTTTCTTCTGCAACTCCGGCGCAGAGGCTAACGAAGCCGCACTAAAACTGGCGCGTAAATTTGCCCACGATCGGTTTGGCAGCCAAAAAAGCGGCATTGTGGCATTTAAAAACGCCTTCCACGGTCGCACGCTGTTTACCGTCAGTGCCGGGGGGCAGCCAGCCTATTCACAGGATTTCGCACCACTGCCGCCGGATATCCGTCATGCGGTGTATAACGATCTCGACTCCGCCAGCCAATTGATTGATGACACCACCTGTGCGGTTATTGTGGAGCCAGTGCAGGGGGAAGGTGGCGTCGTGCCGGCAACCACCGCGTTTTTACAGGGGCTGCGTGAATTATGCGATCGTCATAATGCGCTGCTGATTTTTGATGAGGTACAGACCGGCGTTGGGCGTACCGGCGAACTGTATGCCTATATGCACTACGGTGTGACACCAGACCTGCTGACGACGGCCAAAGCGCTTGGCGGTGGATTCCCTATTGGCGCGTTATTGACCACAGAGCGTTGCAGCAGCGTGATGACCGTGGGCACTCACGGCACAACTTACGGCGGAAACCCATTAGCCACTGCCGTAGCGGGTAAGTTGCTGGAAATTGTTAACACACCGGAAGTCCTCAATGGTGTGAAACAGCGTCATGACTGGTTTGTGGAGCGTATTAACGCTATTAACGAACGTTTTGGATTGTTTAGTGAAATCCGTGGCCTGGGGCTGCTGATTGGTTGTGTGTTGAATGCGGAATTTGCCGGAAAAGCGAAACAGATCTCCCAGGAAGCGGCCAATGCAGGCGTCATGGTGTTGATTGCCGGCGGTAACGTGGTGCGTTTTGCGCCTGCGCTAAATGTCAGCCAGGAAGAGGTGGCAACCGGACTCGATCGTTTTGCGCTGGCATGCGAACGCATTAAAGCAGGAGGTTCATCATGATGGTGATCCGTCCCATTGAACACGCGGATATCACCGCGTTAATGCAGCTTGCCAGTAAGACCGGCGGTGGGTTGACGTCATTGCCCGCAAATGAAGCCACGCTGGCGGCGCGTATTGATCGTTCGTTGAAAACCTGGCGAGGCGAGTTGCCTAAAAGCGAGCAGGGCTACGTTTTTGTATTGGAAGACAGTGCCACCGGAACCGTGGCGGGGATTTGTGCGATTGAAGTGGCGGTAGGGCTTAACGATCCCTGGTACAACTACCGTGTTGGCACGCTGGTTCATGCTTCGAAAGAGTTGAATGTCTATAACGCATTGCCGACGCTGTTTCTCAGTAACGATCACACCGGAAGCAGTGAGCTTTGCACCCTGTTTCTCGATCCGGACTGGCGTAAAGAAGGTAACGGCTATTTGCTGTCGAAGTCGCGCTTTATGTTTATGGCAGCGTTTCGTGACCGTTTTAACGAAAAAGTCGTTGCAGAGATGCGGGGTGTCATTGATGAACACGGTTATTCACCATTCTGGCAAAGCCTTGGCAAGCGCTTTTTCTCGATGGAATTCAGCCGCGCAGATTTTCTCTGTGGCACCGGACAAAAAGCGTTTATTGCAGAGCTGATGCCTAAACATCCTATATATACCCACTTCCTGTCGGAAGAAGCGCAAAGCGTGATTGGCGAAGTGCATCCGCAAACGGCGCCAGCCCGTGCGGTGCTGGAGAAAGAAGGGTTTCGCTACCGCAACTACATCGATATTTTCGACGGCGGGCCGACGCTGGAATGCGATATCGACCGGGTACGTGCTATCCGCAAAAGTCGACTGGTGGAAGTGGCTGAAGGTCAGCCTGCACTGGGCGAATTTCCTGCCTGCCTGGTGGCTAATGAAAATTACCAAAACTTCCGCGTCATGTTAGTGCGTGCCGATCCGAATACCCAGCGACTGGTACTGACGGCAGCACAACTGGACGCCCTGAAATGCCACGCGGGTGACCATGTACGTTTTGTGCGTCTTTGTGCAGAGGAGAAAGCAGCATGACATTATGGATAAACGGTGACTGGGTGACCGGGCTGGGCGCACGACGGGTGAAAACGAACCCGGTGAGTGGGGACGTGCTGTGGCAAGGCAATGATGCCGATGCGACTCAGGTAGCACTGGCATGCCAGGCGGCGCGGGCTGCCTTTCCGGGCTGGGCGAAACAGACTTTTGCCGCCCGGCAGGACATTGTCGAGAAATTCGCGACGCTGCTGGAGAGTAATAAAGCAGAACTGACGGCGATCATTGCACGGGAAACCGGCAAGCCGCGTTGGGAAGCTGCAACCGAACTGACGGCGATGATCAATAAAATTGCCATCTCAGTGAAGGCGTATCATACCCGTACCGGAGAACAGCATAACGCGCTGCCAGATGGTGCAGCGACGTTACGTCATCGCCCACACGGTGTGCTGGCCGTGTTTGGCCCGTATAACTTCCCCGGTCATTTACCTAATGGTCATATCGTTCCGGCGTTGTTGGCTGGCAATACGCTGATTTTCAAGCCCAGCGAGCTGACGCCGTGGACCGGTGAGGCAGTGATCAAACTGTGGGAACAGGCGGGATTACCGCCGGGCGTATTGAACCTGGTTCAGGGGGGGCGTGAAACAGGACAGGCACTGAGTGCGCTGGAGGACCTTGATGGTCTGTTGTTTACCGGTAGCGCAAATACGGGTTATCAGCTGCATCGTCAGCTATCTGGCCAGCCGGAAAAGATCCTCGCGCTGGAGATGGGCGGGAACAACCCGCTGATTATCGAGAACCCCGAAGATATTGATGCGGCGGTACATCTGACTATTCAATCAGCGTTTGTTACAGCCGGGCAACGGTGTACCTGTGCCCGTCGTCTGCTGGTTAAAAAAGGGGCGCAGGGCGATGCGTTTCTGGCGCGGCTGGTGGATGTCTGTCAGCGTTTAATACCGGACAACTGGGATGCACAACCGCAACCGTTTATTGGTGGGCTTATTTCTGAACAGGCCGCGCAACATGTTTGTGATGCCTGGCAACACCTTGAAGCGCAGGGAGGGCGAACCCTACTGGCACCACGGCAGGTACGCGCGGGGACTTCACTGTTGACCCCCGGCATTATTGAACTGACCGGCGTGGCGAATGTCGCGGATGAAGAAGTCTTCGGCCCGCTGCTCAGTGTCTGGCGTTATGACAGCTTTGATGATGCGATTCGCATGGCCAACAATACCCGCTTTGGTTTGTCGTGCGGGCTGGTTTCACCGGATCGCAATCAGTTTGACCAATTGCTACTGGAAGCTCGTGCGGGCATTGTCAACTGGAATAAACCGCTAACCGGCGCAGCAAGCACCGCGCCGTTCGGTGGGATTGGTGCTTCAGGCAACCATCGCGCCAGTGCGTGGTATGCCGCAGATTATTGCGCCTGGCCGATGGCGAGCCTGGAATCTCCGACCCTGACGCTGCCGACAGCGCTTAGCCCAGGACTCGATTTTTCATGCGAGGATAAGCCATGAAAGCGCGCGAAGTAAATTTCGACGGTCTGGTGGGACTGACTCACCATTATGCGGGGTTGTCATTTGGCAATGAGGCCTCAACCCGACACCGTTTTCAGGTGTCGAATCCCCGTCTGGCGGCGAAACAGGGCCTGTTGAAGATGAAGGCGTTGGCCGATGCCGGATTCCCGCAGGCGGTGATCCCACCTCACGAGCGTCCCTATATTCCCGTGCTGCGCCAGTTGGGATTTAGCGGCAGTGATGAACAGGTGCTGGAAAAGGTGGCACGGCAGGCACCTCACTGGCTCTCCAGTGCCAGTTCCGCTTCGCCGATGTGGGTGGCGAATGCGGCCACGGTCTGTCCTTCGGCAGATTCGCTGGACGGGAAAGTGCATCTGACGGTCGCCAACCTGAATAACAAGTTTCACCGTTCGCTGGAGGCTCCGACCACTGAAGCGTTGTTAAACGCGATCTTCCGTGATGAGAGCCGCTTTACGATCCATAGTGCATTGCCGCAAGTTGCGTTACTGGGTGATGAAGGTGCGGCTAACCATAACCGCCTCGGCGGTGATTATGGTGATCCCGGCGTGCAGGTGTTTGTCTATGGTCGTGAAGAGGGCAACGGCGCGCAGCCGAAGCGTTATCCGGCGAGGCAATCACGTGAGGCCAGCGAAGCTGTTGCGCGCCTGAATCACGTGAACCCTAAGCAGATTATCTTTGCTCAGCAAAACCCGGATGTTATCGATCTTGGTGTGTTTCATAACGATGTTATTGCGGTATCAAATCGTCAGGTGCTGTTTTGTCATGAATTGGCGTTTGCCAACCAGCAGGCGTTGTTAGAGCAGTTACGTAGCCAGGTGGCGGGATTTACGGCGCTGGAAGTTCCCCTGGCGGAAGTGTCAGTGCAGGATGCTGTGGCAACGTATCTGTTTAACAGCCAGCTACTCAGTCGTGATGACGGTTCAATGATGTTGGTCTTGCCGCAGGAATGCCGGGAGCATGCAGGGGTATGGCATTATTTAAACCGTCTGCTTGAAGATGACAACCCGATTGACGATCTACGGGTATTCGATCTGCGCGAAAGCATGTCCAACGGTGGTGGCCCGGCGTGTCTGCGCCTTCGGGTCGTGTTAACCCCACAGGAGCAACAGGCGGTGAACCCGGCGGTTCTCATGAATGATGTGCTGTTTAACACGCTGAATAACTGGGTTGATCGTTACTATCGCGATCGCCTTACCGCAGCCGATCTTGCTGACCCGCAGTTGCTGCGCGAAGGGCGTGAAGCATTGGATACGTTGACACAATTACTCAAACTCGGTTCGGTGTATCCCTTCCAGCAGGAGCGTACACGTCATGGATAATTTCCTTGCGCTGACGCTTGCGGGAGACTCGCCAGATACCTCCCGGGGGAAAGCTCACGGTTTTGACTGGCAATGGATTGGGCATGGCATGCTGGAACTGACGCCGGTTGTCCCGGTTGAGCGTTCGCTGGTTTTGTCTGCGGGCATTCATGGTAACGAAACCGCACCAGTAGAAATACTGGATACATTGCTGTCCGGGGTGTTTAGCGGCAAGCTGCCGCTGACATGGCGGCTATTGGTGATCCTGGGCAATCCGCAGGCGTTAGCTGCGGGCAAACGCTATTGTCATAGCGATCTGAACCGTATGTTTGGTGGCCGCTGGCAGCTCTTCGATGAGAGCAGTGAAACACGGCGTGCCCGCGAGCTTGAACTGTGTCTGGAAGATTTTTACGCGCGGGCAAAGGCACCTGTTCGCTGGCATCTCGATCTCCACACGGCTATTCGCGGGTCACATCATTTGCGTTTTGGCGTGCTACCGCAGCGTGATGTGGCATGGGATGAGGCGTTCCTTCACTGGCTGGGGGATGCGGGGCTGGAGGCTCTGGTTTTCCACCAGGCACCAGGCGGAACGTTTACCCATTTTAGTGGGGAGCATTTTGGCGCGCTGGCCTGCACGCTGGAGCTGGGCAAGGCGCTGCCGTTTGGGCAAAACAACCTGTCACAGTTTGCTCACACTGCGCAGGCGCTGGCAATGTTGTTGACAGGCAGACCCGTAGCGGCAGCTGAGACGCCGCCGTTACGTTATCGCGTGGTAGCGCAAATTACACGGCGCAGCGACGATTTCATTCTCTACATGGACAACCAGACACTTAACTTTACCGCATTTAAAGAGGGAACCGTACTGGCTCAGGATGGTGATGAACGTTTTATCGTCACCCATGACGTTGAATATGTTCTCTTTCCTAATCCCAATGTGGCCTGTGGTTTACGCGCGGGACTGATGCTGGAAAGGTTGTAAAAGATATATCCGCCCTTGGGTTAATCTCTGAGGGCTTATTTTTGCGTGCTGTTTATATTTATTACGGATTATTCCTGGTAAGTTGCTTTCTTAATAACCAGAGTTCAGGTATAGTTCTTCATAATCCTTTCAAAATCATCCTGTTGTAATTTTTTATTTCAACTCTCCGCAATTTATTCTTTTTTTCTTCATAATTGATGAAAGTTTGTTTTTTACACTTTCATTGTTTTACCGTTACTCTGATTAATTGACGCTTAAGCCGGTAAAGTTTATCTCGTCAACACGACATCACGTTGCATAAGAGTCGCATGAATGTCGTAAGAATAACTGAAAAGAAGGATAGAAATTATGCGTAAACTGACTGCTCTGTTTGTTGCCTCTACCCTGGCGCTGGGCGCTGCAAATCTGGCTCATGCCGCTGACACGACCACAGCCGCTCCGGCAGATGCCAAACCGATGATGCACCACAACGGTAAGTTTGCCCCGCATCATGACATGATGTTTAAAGACCTGAACCTGACCGATGCACAGAAACAGCAGATCCGCGACATCATGAAAGGTCAGCGCGATCAGATGAAACGTCCTCCGCTGGAAGAACGCCGTGCAATGCACGATATCATCGCCAGCGATAGCTTCGATAAAGCGAAAGCTGAAGCGCAGATTGCGAAGATGGAAGAGCAGCGCAAAGCTAACATGCTGGCGCATATGGAAACGCAGAACAAAATTTATAACATTCTGACCCCGGAACAGAAAAAACAGTTTAATGCCAATTTTGAGAAGCGTCTGACAGAACGTGCAGCGCAGAAAGGTAAAATGCCACAGGCTGCTGAATAATCGGTAGGCGTCTATACTCAAACATTCACGCTGTGTCGGAGCAGATTGCCCCGCACAGCGTGAAAAAAAACTCAAGACCGCCGGCCTTGTCCACAACACGTTTAACGATGTGGGCAGGATCGGCGGTTTTTTCTTTCCTACCTCTTGCACAGCGCTTCGGACACGTTATGCTCCTGATGCCCGCGAAAATGCTACCTGGATCAGCGCGTTAAACTTTTTTGCAAAACGCCATGGTCATCGCTAAGGCAAATCAACTCTGCTGCCGATAACAACGAGCAGGGTGAATGATAACAATGATGATTTGGCTGCCTGATGACGGCATGTCGGCGCACAGTGCCTTTCTGGAGGGATGATGGAGTACTTTGATATCCGCAAAATGCCGGTTAATCTCTGGCGTAATGGTGCGGGAGAAACGCGTGAAATATGTTGTTTTCCGCCAGCAACACGCGACTTTCACTGGCGGGCGAGTATTGCCTCCATTGCTGCGAACGGCGAATTTTCACTTTTCCCGGGAGTTGAACGCGTTATTACGCTGCTCGAAGGGGGAGAAGTCACGCTGGAAGGCGCTAACACGCTACCGCATACGCTAAAACAGCATCAGCCTTTTACTTTCGCCGGTGACCGTGTGGTAAAAGCGAAGCTGACGGAAGGGCAGATGTCGATGGATTTTAATATCATGACCCGTCGGGATGTTTGCCAGGCTAAAGTTCGTGTGGCTGACCGGACGTTTACGACCTTTGGTTCGCGTGGCGGCGTGGTATTTGTGATTAGCGGAGCCTGGCAACTGGGGGATAAGTTGCTGACGGCTGACCAGGGGGCGTGCTGGCATGACGGTAAGCATACGTTGCGACTGTTGGAGCGCGAGGGGAAGTTGTTGTTTAGTGAGATTAACTGGAAGCCAGGTTTTTCGCCTGATTCGGTGCAATGATGTCGTTTGGGCCGGATAAACCCTTTTGTGGTTATCCGGCACGGGTAAATCAGCGAATTACGCTTTTTTCCAGAAGTCGTCAAACACCGTAATCGGTGGGCGGCGTTTGTGTTCTGTCTTCACGTACCAGCCTTCAATTTTCTTCGCAACGTCGGCATCCAACGTTTTTCCTTCCAGATAATCGTCAATGTTGTCGTAGGTAACGCCTAATGCGGCTTCATCTGGCAGAGAAGGGCGATCGTCTTCGAGGTCGGCGGTTGGTGCTTTCTTATATAAGTGCTCAGGGCAACCTAATGCAGCAAGAAGCTGCTTACCCTGACGCTTGTTGAGGCGGAATATTGGGTTAATGTCCGTACCGCCATCGCCATACTTAGTAAAGAATCCGGTAATGGCTTCTGCGGCGTGATCGGTACCCACGACAACACCGCTGGTCATTCCGGCGATACTGTATTGTGCCTTCATACGCTCGCGGGCTTTTTCGTTGCCGCGCACAAAATCGCTCAGTTCAATACCTGCTTCCCGCAATGCCTGCTCGCTGGCCAATACCGCGCCTTTGATGTTGACGGTGAGTACACGGTCAGGTTGTATGAACGCGATCGCGTCCTGACAGTCCTGTTCATCGGCCTGCACACCATAAGGCAGGCGCACGGCAATAAACTGCAAAGCATCGTTACCCGTTTCTTCACGTAACTCGGAAATCGCCATTTGGCATAACTTTCCGGCCAGGGTGGAGTCCTGCCCACCGCTAATCCCTAACACCAGTGATTTAAGGAAAGGGTAGGTTTTGAGGTACGATTTCAGAAAATCCACGCTGCGGCGAATTTCCTCTTCTGCATTAATGTGTGGTTTGGCGCCAAGTGCCCGGATTATCTCTTGCTGCAGAGTCATTTAACCCCCTCCAAAAAATGAAATGATCAAAAATAACGATGTGTTAAAGCTAACGCGTTGACGCCCAAACGACAAGGGATGCAGCCGGATATAACATCATTTTGTTTTGATAGAATTTTCTGAAATGACCCGAGTATCCACTGACAGCTTGAAAAATGCGTTGTTGTGCTCCAGGCTTATATAACACGCTGAAAAACAAGAGGACGGAATATGAACAAGAATCTAACAGGAATTCTGAGCGCAGCGGCGGTATTGACTATGCTGGCAGGGTGTACGGCTTACGATCGTACCAAAGACCAATTTGTGCAGCCCGTGGTGAAAGATGTGAAGAAAGGGATGAGCCGGGCGCAAGTGGCGCAGATTGCCGGCAAACCGTCATCTGAAGTCAGCATGATCCATGCGCGTGGTACATGTCAGACCTACATCCTGGGTCAACGAGATGGTAAAGCAGAGACCTATTTTGTTGCATTGGATGATACTGGGCACGTGATTAATTCCGGCTACCAGACCTGTGCGGAGTACGACACCGACCCGCAGTCTGCGAAGTAGTTGCATCTGTTTATTGCCTGAGCACTCTGCAGAACCGGCCACTGTGCCGGTTTTTTTGTGTCACGCGATCTTATTTATTGTCGCGAATTATTTGCCTGAAGTGTGAGGGGTGTCATAACCACAGGTCAAGGAGAGACAATTTAGTTGGTCAATGAAATACCATCCGCGGGTGCAATCCCGTATACTCGTTTCAGCCACCTAAAAAAGTAATTTAGCTGACGCAAGTTACCCAGAGCATGGATGCAGGTTATGGCTTGCGGAGTGTCTGGTACACAGATAATCGCACATGAGGATCGTTTTAATGGAAAAGAAACACATTTATCTGTTTTGTTCTGCGGGCATGTCGACTTCTTTGTTGGTCTCGAAGATGCGTGCTCAGGCTGAAAAATACGAAGTGCCGGTTATCATTGAAGCGTTTCCCGAAACGCTGGCCGGAGAAAAAGGCCCGGTAGCCGATGTTGTGTTATTAGGCCCACAGATTGCTTATATGTTGCCCGAAATTCAGCGTTTGTTACCTAACAAACCTGTAGAAGTGATTGACTCGCTGTTGTATGGCAAAGTCGATGGTTTAGGCGTGCTTAAGGCTGCAGTTGCAGCAATTAAAAAAGCCGCAGCAAATTAATTATTTTATTTTAAATTTTCCCGTCAAAGAGTTATTTCATTAACATTCACCGCAATTGTTAATTGCGGTATTTAAGGGTATTTTTCTATGAGTAACGCTATTGCTTCACTTGAAAAGGTACTCCTTCCTTTTGCTGTAAAAATTGGAAAGCAGCCACACGTTAATGCAATCAAAAACGGTTTTATTCGTTTAATGCCGTTAACCCTCGCAGGGGCAATGTTTGTATTAATCAATAACGTTTTCCTGAGCTTTGGGGAGGGGTCGTTTTTTTATTCCATGGGCATTCGACTTGATGCTTCAACTATTGAAACGCTAAATAGTTTAAAAGGCATCGGTGGGAACGTCTATAACGGTACGCTGGGTATTATGTCATTGATGGCGCCATTCTTTATCGGTATGGCGTTGGCGGAAGAACGCAAAGTCGATGCACTGGCTGCTGGTTTATTATCTGTCGCCGCATTTATGACAGTCACACCTTACAGCGTGGGCGAAGCCTATGCCGTGGGTGCTAACTGGTTGGGCGGTGCAAACATTATTTCCGGTATTATTATCGGCCTGGTGGTCGCGGAAATGTTCACCTTCGTCGTGCATCGTAATTGGGTTATTAAATTACCTGATAGCGTTCCGGCTTCTGTTTCTCGCTCGTTTTCTGCACTGATTCCTGGCTTCATTATCCTCTCTATTATGGGGATCATCGCCTGGGCGTTGAACACCTGGGGAACGAACTTCCACCAGATCATCATGGATTCCATTTCAACTCCGCTGGCGTCACTGGGTAGTGTGGTGGGTTGGGCGTACGTGATTTTTGTTCCGCTGTTGTGGTTCTTTGGTATTCACGGTTCTTTGGCACTGACTGCACTGGACAGCGGTATCATGACCCCCTGGGCACTGGAAAACATCTCTATCTACCAACAGTTTGGTTCCGTAGACGCGGCACTGGAAGCGGGTAAGACGTTCCACGTCTGGGCGAAGCCGATGCTGGACTCCTATATTTTCCTGGGAGGGAGTGGGGCAACGTTGGGTCTGATTATTGCTATCTTCCTGGCTTCTCGTCGCGCTGATTATCGTCAGGTAGCAAAACTGGCACTGCCATCAGGTCTGTTCCAGATTAACGAACCCATTCTGTTCGGTCTGCCGATTATCATGAACCCGGTTATGTTTATTCCGTTCATCCTGGTTCAGCCGATTCTGGCAGCGATTACGCTGGCTGCGTATTACACAGGCATTATTCCACCGATTACCAACATTGCACCGTGGACGATGCCAACCGGGTTGGGCGCATTCTTTAACACCAACGGTAGCGTCGCTGCTCTGCTGGTCGCGTTGTTTAACCTTGGTATCGCAACGCTGGTGTACCTGCCATTCGTGGTCGTCGCCAACAAAGCTCAGAACGTGATTGATAAAGAAGAAAGCGAAGAAGATATCGCTAACGCATTGAAATTCTAAATTTAATCCGGCATGGCTATGCGGCCATGCCGGACTGAACCAGAGGAAAAGAGTATGTTAGATATCGAAAATATCGTCGATACGCAGTCAGAGGCTGAAGAGCTTGAAGAAGTGGTGATGGGGCTCATCATCAACTCGGGTCAGGCACGTAGTCTGGCGTACGGCGCGCTCAAACTGGCCAAACAGGGTGATTTTGAGTCAGCGAAGAGCATGATGGAACAGTCTCGCATGGCGCTGAACGAAGCACACCTTGTCCAGACCAAACTGATTGAAGGCGATCAGGGTGAAGGTAAAATGAAAGTCAGCCTGGTGCTGGTCCATGCACAGGACCACCTGATGACGTCGATGCTGGCACGTGAACTGGTGACAGAACTGATTGAGCTTCACGAGAAGCTGAAATAGCGAGGAGTGCAGAATGCAGCTACAGATTAACGCACCGGAAATCAAAACCGTCTATGAGCAGCAGCTTTTTAATGGCAAAAATTTTCATGTGTTCATCTATAACAAAACTGAGAGTATCAGTGGGCTGCATCAGCATGATTACTACGAATTTACCCTTGTCTTAACTGGACGTTACTATCAGGAGATCAACGGTAAGCGTGTACTGCTTGAGCGTGGGGACTTTGTCTTTATCCCGTTGGGATCGCACCATCAAAGTTTCTATGATTTCGGCGCGACGCGAATTCTTAACGTTGGTATCAGTAAACGTTTTTTTGAACAGCACTACCACCCGTTGCTGCCATTTTGTTTCGTTGCATCGCAGGTGTATCGGGCGAACAGCTCGTTTCTCACCTACATCGAAACGGTTATAGCATCACTGAACTTTCGTGAAAGCGGACTGGATGAATTTGTAGAAGTGGTCACCTTCTACATTATTAATCGGTTACGCCATCATCGGGAAGAGCAGGTGCTGGATGATATTCCACAATGGCTTAAAACTACCGTGGAAAGCATGCATGACAAAAGGCAGTTCAGCGAAAATGCGCTGGAAAATATGATACACCTGTCCGCAAAATCCCAGGAGTATCTGACCCGTGCAACCCAGCGTTATTACAGTAAAACGCCAATGCAGATTATTAATGAAATTCGCATTAATTTTGCTAAAAAGCAGCTGGAAATGACTAACTATTCTGTAACTGATATTGCCTATGAGTCTGGTTACAGTAGTCCGAGCCTGTTTATTAAAACGTTTAAAAAGCTGACGTCGTTTACACCCAATAGCTACCGTAAAAAATTAACGGAATTTAATCAGTAAATTTTATTTACCAATAACCAACTTTTATAGCTTGCCCAAAATAGCGCTGGGACTGCCACGCTATACCTGACGAATGGGTTGAGCATAATACGTGTCAGTGTTTTTACACTGAAGGGAGAAATTATGAGCCAGAAATTAAAAGTCGTCACTATCGGTGGCGGGAGCAGCTACACCCCTGAATTACTTGAAGGCTTTATTAAGCGTTATCATGAATTACCGGTCTCTGAATTGTGGCTGGTGGATGTCGACGGTGGTAAAGAGAAGCTGGACATTATTTTTGACCTCTGCCAGCGCATGATTGATAAAGCTGGCGTCCCGATGAAAGTGTATAAAACGCTGGATCGCCGAGAAGCGCTGAAAGATGCTGATTTTGTCACCACGCAGTTGCGCGTAGGACAACTTAAGGCTCGTGAACAGGATGAACGTATCCCTCTGAGCCATGGTTATCTGGGGCAGGAAACTAACGGTGCTGGAGGCCTGTTTAAAGGACTACGTACCATTCCGGTGATCTTTGACATTGTGAAGGATGTGGAAGAACTGTGTCCGAATGCGTGGGTGATTAACTTTACCAACCCGGCTGGCATGGTAACTGAAGCGGTCTATCGCCATACTAACTTCAAGAAGTTTATCGGCGTGTGCAATATTCCGATCGGTATGAAGATGTTTATCAGCGACGTCCTGGCGCTGAAACAGAGTGATGATTTATCCATCGATCTGTTTGGTCTGAACCATATGGTCTTCATTAAGGATGTTCTGGTCAACGGTGTGTCACGTTTTGATGAACTGCTGGACGGCGTAGCGTCGGGTCAGTTGAAAGCCTCTGGCGTGAAGAACATCTTCGATCTGCCGTTCAGTGAAGGGCTGATTCGTTCACTGAAACTGCTGCCGTGCTCGTATTTGCTGTACTACTTCAAGCCAAAAGAGATGCTGGCGATTGAAATGGGCGAATATTACAAAGGTGGCGCACGCGCACAGGTAGTACAGAAAGTTGAGAAGCAACTGTTTGATCTGTATAAAAATCCTGAGCTGAATGTTAAGCCGAAAGAGCTGGAACAGCGTGGTGGGGCTTATTACTCTGATGCCGCGTGTGAAGTCATCAATGCTATCTACAACGACAAGCAGACCGAGCATTACGTCAACATTCCTCATCATGGTCATGTTGATAATATTCCTGCGGACTGGGCTGTTGAGATGACCTGCACGCTGGGACGCAATGGTGCAACGCCGCACCCGCGTATCACCCATTTCGATGAAAAGGTCCTGGGCCTTATCTATACCATTAAAGGTTTTGAAGTGGCGGCGAGCAACGCAGCACTAAGCGGCGAGTTGAATGATGTACTGCTGGCGTTAAACCTGAGTCCACTGGTGCATTCAGACACTGATGCTGAAATTCTTGCCCGTGAGCTGATCCTGGCGCATGAAAAATGGCTGCCAAATTTCGCTGGATGCATCGAGAAGCTTAAAAGCGAACAACACTAACTGAGGTTGGCTATGGAACGCGTACTGATTGTGAATGCGGATGATTTTGGCCTGAGCAAAGGGCAAAACTACGGCATTGTTGAAGCCTGTCGCAATGGCATTGTCACCTCAACCACTGCTCTGGTGAATGGCGAGGCGATAGAGCATGCGGTACAGCTTAGTCGCGATTTACCGGAACTTGCCGTTGGGATGCACTTTGTCCTGACGCTTGGCAAACCGTTAACGGCGATGCCGGGTCTGACGCGTGACGGTGTGTTAGGGAAATGGATCTGGCAGATGGCAGAGGAAGATACATTGCCGCTGGACGAGATTTCTCAGGAGCTGGCTGCACAGTATCAGCGTTTTATTGACCTGTTCGGGCGGGAGCCGACGCATCTGGATAGTCATCACCACGTGCATATGTTCCCGCAGATTTTCCCGATTGTCGCCAGTTTTGCCGCGGAGAGGGGTGTTGCGTTGCGGATCGATCGGCAGACGGTGTTCCTGGCGTCCGATTTACCGGAAACGTTGCGTACCTCCCAGGGATTTAGCAGTGAGTTTTATGGCGACGCGATTTCTGAGGCCCTGTTCTTGCAGACGCTGGACGCGTCCGCAGACCGGGGAGAGTCCTCGCTGGAAGTGATGTGTCATCCGGCGTTTATCGATGACATCATTCGACAAAGTGCCTACTGTTACCCCCGCTTAACTGAGCTTGACGTACTGACGTCTTCGTCATTGAAATACGCTATTGCGGAGCGCGGTTATCGTCTTGGCAGTTTTCTGAACGTTTAATTCCTGAGTTGGCGGCGCGTCGGTGCGCCGCATTTTTTTGTCTGCGTCAGTGATATTTGCCGCAACCAGTCCGTCCCCCCCGTTATCGCCACCCACTTCACGAATTCACTGTTTTTGCACCGTCCGAGGGTAAAATCAGCTAAGATAGCGTTTTTCAGATTTTTAGAATTTGTCTTTAGTGAAGCAACTGATTATGAAACCTCTTCGCCAACAAAATCGTCCGGTTATCAGCTATGTTCCTCGTGTGGAGCCAGCTCCACCAGAGCATGCGGTGAAAATGGATGCGTTTCGTGACGTATGGATACTGCGCGGAAAATATGTCGCTTTTGTCTTAATGGGGGAGGCGTTTCAGCGTTCGCCTGCATTTACGGTTCCGGAGTCGGCACAGCGCTGGGCTAACCAAATTCGCCAGGAAAACGAACTGAGCGATTAATTAGATATAAAAAAACCGCCGGAGCATAACTCACCGGCGGTTTTTTGTTTTATACAGACAGGATTTTAGCGATGCGCCAGTTCGGCGTGATCGTCGCTGTCCAGAATCGTTTTATCGGTCTGTTTCAGCCATTGGCTGGTAAGCGTACCCGCGGTCATGGAACCGCTAACGTTCAATGCAGTACGGCCCATATCGATCAGTGGTTCAACAGAAATCAGCAGAGCAACCAATGTGACCGGCAGACCCATGGCAGGCAGTACGATCAGTGCCGCGAAGGTCGCGCCACCGCCCACACCCGCAACCCCTGCGGAACTGACGGTCACGATACCCACCAGCGTGGCAATCCACATTGGGTCCAGCGGGTTAATACCGACAGTCGGTGCCACCATCACGGCCAGCATCGCCGGGTACAGACCCGCACAACCGTTTTGACCAATCGTTGCACCAAAAGAGGCGGCAAAGCTGGCAATGGACTCAGGGACGCCCAGGCGACGGGTTTGTGCTTCGACGTTCAGTGGAATAGAAGCGGCGCTGGAGCGGCTGGTGAAGGCGAAAGTCAATACCGGCCAGACTTTGCGGAAGTATTTCAGTGGGCTAACGCCGTTAATACCCAGCAGTATGCCGTGTACGACGAACATAATGCCCAGGCCGAGATACGAGGCAACGACGAAGCTGCCCAGCTTGATGATGTCCTGCAGATTGGAACCGGCAACCACTTTGGTCATCAGCGCCAGAACACCGTACGGAGTCAGTTGCATCACCAGACGAACCAGCTTCATCACCCAGCTCTGCAGGGTATCGATAGCCGTTAATACGCGCTCGCCTTTTGGCGCATCATCTTTCAGCAGTTTAAGTGCCGCAACGCCCAGGAAGGCCGCGAAAATAACGACGCTGATAATCGACGTCGGGTTTGCACCCGTAAGATCGGCAAATGGGTTTTTCGGGATAAACGACAGCACCAACTGCGGCACGCTGAGGTCGGCAACTTTACCCACATAATTGGTTTCAATGGCGGTCAGGCGTGCGGTTTCAGCGCCGCCTTGCACCAGCCCTTCAGCAGTCAGACCAAACAGGTTTGTCACCAGAACACCCACCAGTGCGGCGATCAGCGTGGTAAACAGTAGCGTTCCGATAGTGAGGAAACTAATTTTTCCCAACTGAGAGGCGTTGTGCAGACGCGCAACGGCACTGAGAATAGAGGCAAAAACCAGCGGCATAACAATCATTTGTAGCAGTTGTACGTAACCGTTGCCGACAATGTTAAACCACTGTACGGAATCTTTCAGTACCTGGCTGTCGGACCCGTAAATGGTGTGCAGGGCGAGACCAAACACCACGCCCATGACCAGACCGACCAGTACTTTTTTGGCCAGACTCCACTGTTTGTGGCGGGCTTGCGCCAGCACGAACAGCAGTACTACGAACACGATAATGTTCGCGATTAATGGAAAGTTCATCCCCGTTCTCCTGATCTTATTATGCGTATCACCATGTAATGGTGATTCTGTTGGCGCAAGATTAGCAGAACTGTGACTTGCCTCTTATATTCAAATGGAATTGTTTATACCTAAAATGACATTTTGGCTGTTTTATTAATCAGCCTGGTGCTTTATAAACCGATTAAACTGCATCTGTAGCGTGTTAATCATCTGCGATGACCAGCGCACTGCGCTGTTTTCCGGCATCGTCTGAGGCATCCAGATGGCCCAGGCAAACAGCGCCATGCACAAAAAGCGCTCCAGCTGATTTCCCTTCTGCGGGACGAGGATTGGCAGACGAAAGCGCCAGCGACAGGGCCAAAGCAGGGGAACGCCTGCCGGGGTCAGCATATCGGCCAGTATGTGACTGAGATAGCCCAACACCATACCTTGTAGCGCATCGGCTGGGATTATCCAGCTATCCGGAACTTTCAGGTAAAACGTGGCCAGCAGGGCAAAGACGGCCAGCAGGCTGTGTGTAAACCCGCGATGGCCAAATGCCCGGGCAATAGGCTTTGATATCCACTTCAGCCGCTGCCCAAGCAGGGATTTCGGGTGATCGATATCGGGCAGCAGACACGTTAGAATGGCCGAAGGCACAATATGCCACCAGTCACCCTGAGCGAGAACGGGTGTCAGCTCGGCATTTTTGGCAAATACCGCACAGGCAATAGAAAAAAGAAGGTGGCCTTCCGCCGTCATGATAAAACCCAATAAACTGTCAATTCATACAGTATAGGGGTTTTATACAGTAGGCGGAAGAGGTGACGTTGTAACCCTTTGTCACAAATGCACGATTAACGCGCCAACCAACCGCCGTCTACGGCAAGCGTGTAACCATTAATATAATCAGAAGCCTGGCTGGCGAGAAAAACGACCGGGCCTTGTAAGTCATCCGGTGTTCCCCAGCGCCCCGCGGGAATACGATCGACGATTTGCTGATTACGCGTACTGTCTTCACGCAACTGCTGCGTATTGTTTGTCGCCATATAACCTGGTGCGATGGCATTGACATTAATTCCCTGGGCTGCCCACTCATTAGCCAGTAGGCGGGTGATCCCAAGCACGCCACTTTTTGATGCGGTGTAGGACGGAACGCGGATTCCCCCCTGAAAAGAAAGCATTGAGGCAATATTGATAATTTTACCGCCATTACCCTGTGCCAGGAACTGGCGCGCCACCGCCTGCGACAGAAAGAAAACAGATTTGAGATTCAGGTTCATTACGTCATCCCAGTCTTTCTCACTAAAATCCAGCGCGTCCTGGCGACGAATCGTACCTGCATTGTTGACCAGAATATCGACCCGACCAAATACCGCAACAGTTTGCGTCACGATGCTGGACAGCGCCTCCTGTTGGCTGAGGTCGGCCTGAATGGCCATAAATCGCCGACCAACTGCGGTGATTTTTTCCTCGGTGTCATGCGGGATTTTGCGGTTTACGCCAACCACGTCACATCCGGCTTCAGCCAGCGCCAGGGCCATACCTTGCCCAAGCCCGGTATCACAACCGGTGACGATTGCGACTTTATCCTTAAGACGAAACGCGTCCAGAACCATGTTCACCTCAGCTGTTTTTACTGTTAATGCATTGCGATAGCAGAAGGATAGAAGAGGTTGAACAAAAATACAATGAAATTGAAACGTCGTTTTAATTTTATTGGTTAAGCAAAGAAAAGGGCAATATGGTCATTGCCCGGAGGGAGATTAACCGTGAAGATGCCCGGCAGTGAGCTCCGTCAACGAGGCCAGTTTGACGTCGGCAAGCACAAAACGGGGATCATCCTGATTTTCATGGGCGGGGACAACAATTGAGCGCATTCGAGCGGCTTTCGACGCAATCATCCCGTTCACGGAATCTTCCAGCGCAACACAAGATAACGGGGATACCCCCAGCTTCTGGGCACAATCGAGGTAAACCTGCGGGTGCGGTTTGCTGTAAGGTAATTTTTCTGCCGAGGCCAGTGCGTCAAAGCTATCGCGCAGATCAAACATGGTCAGCACTTTTTCCAGCATATGCAGCGGTGACGCGGAGGCCAGTCCTACCAGCATCCCCTGGGATTTGCATAGCGCTACAGCTTCACGTACGCCCGGCAACAGTGGTCTTGTTTCTTCTACCAGCGCAATGGCCCGTGTAATGATGCGTTCCGTCACCTCCTGACGAGAGGGACCGTTCCACGGTTGCTGTGCGAACCAAAGATCAACAACCATATCGATACGTAAACCGAGCGTATCGGGAAGTTCATGGCGGCGGGTGATATCTACGCCTAAACTTGCAATCACATCCAGTTCAGCCTGATCCCAGAGCGGTTCTGAATCGACCAGTAATCCATCCATATCGAAAATTGCAGCAAGAATTTGACGCGGGGTTGACATCACAACCTCTCCTTTAGGGTGATAACAGGGATTAAGAGCCCACCAGAACGAGCTCTAAGCGTTCATTATGGCTAATTTGGCAGTATACCGCCTTTAAAGATCAGGCGAAAACGGTTATCAACGGGTAAACTTAGGCCAAAATGACACGTCTTTATCAAGGGGAACTCATGACGTATCAACAAGCTGGACGCATTGCTGTCTTGAAAAGGTTGCTGGGATGGGTGATTTTCATCCCGGCGCTGATTTCAACACTGGTTTCAGTACTGAAGTT
The DNA here is from genome assembly GCF_028069825.1 of Citrobacter sp. Igbk 14. Classification (NCBI taxonomy): domain Bacteria; kingdom Pseudomonadati; phylum Pseudomonadota; class Gammaproteobacteria; order Enterobacterales; family Enterobacteriaceae; genus Citrobacter; species Citrobacter sp. Igbk 14. The sequence goes on along the minus strand of NZ_JANEWM010000017.1, from coordinate 2,686 downwards.
TATGTACGCGCACAGCGAAAAGCAGGAAGGGATTAATGCAGTCATGCTCGATTTTGCCCATGTGATGATCGACATGATGCGTGTGAATACGCCGTTTCTTAACCTGTTCTGGTATAACTCGCCGACACCGGATTTTCAGACCGGACTGAATCTTGTTTTTTGGTTGATTTTCATTCTGATATTCATCGGTCTGGCATTGCAGGACTCTGGCGCCAGAATGAGTCGTCAGGCGCGTTTTTTACGCGAGGGAGTTGAAGATCAGTTGATTCTGGAACAGGCAAAAGGCAGTGAGGGGTTATCGCGTGAGCAAATTGAGTCGCGTATTGTCGTGCCACACCATACGATCTTTTTACAAATCTTCCCGCTCTATATTTTGCCGGTGATCGTTATCGTGATCGGCTATGTCTTCTTTTCATTACTGGGCTTTTTGTAAGTCCGATATTATCAGGCCTGGGTTACGTGAAGCGTCAGGCCTGATAAGCAAAGCTGCCTTCGGGCTATCTATACGTTAAGCCGCCAGTAACCTTTCCATCGCTTTTTGCGCCACCACCAGATGCTGCCCGCCAAACAGAATTGCCCGATTAAGCAGCGTATACAACTGATAGATAGGCTGCCTGTCGAGAAAATCTAACGGTAGCGGCGAGACAGACTGATAACCGTCATAAATCTGCGGTGGCTGATCGGTATGTAACGGCAACATTGCCAGGTCGCACTCTCTGTCGCCCCAGTAACAGGCGGGGTCAAAAATGTAGGGGCCATTCGGTCCGAGCGCACAGTTTGCCGACCACAAATCGCCGTGCAGGAGAGAAGGCTGTGGCTGATGGGAGGAGAGTCGCTGCTGAACGTGATCGACAATGGCGTCAATATTGCCAAACGCGATGCCTTTTTCCGCCGCAAGTTCCAGTTGCCAGCCGATGCGTTGTTCGGCGAAGAAGGTTGACCAGCGACGCTGCCAGGCATTGGGTTGCGGTGTAGTGGAGAGTGCATTATCGAAGTCGAGGCCGAACTGTGGCTGATCGCTCCATTCGTGCAAATGTGCAAGTTGTTGTCCGAGAATAAACGCGTTGTGGGCATCAAGCGGGCGGGGAGGGAGGAAGTCCATAACCAGAAAACTGTAATCTCTGTCTGCACCCACTGCCCAGACTTTGGGAACAGAAACGGTTTGACTTCGGGAAAGCAGTTCTAACTGGTCTGCCTCCGCCGTAAAGCCAGACAACAGCTCTCTTTCATCACATTTGACGAAAAAATCGCGCCCCGCATAGCGTAAATGCCATGCGGCGTGGATCTCTCCGCCGGGCAGTTCATTACGCAGTTCGATTTCGCCTTCACCTAATTGCTCGCTTAAAAGACGACTGATAGCCTGCCACATGATGTCTCTCCCCATGTTGTCTGCCAGATCATAAGGTTAGCGCAAGAATGCGGTAAAAAAACACGAACTGACGCACACCGTAGACGCGTCATCGCGGGAAAGGCACTTATTGTATGTCGTGCTTCCACACCTCCCTGAGAAATGACGACTTTCGGTTTAACATGATTCACTTCTTTGTAATCACGTGATTTTTTATCATAGACGCATAATACACATGTCGACAGTTTTGTCGGTAAATCCCCCTTAATGCTTGATAAGGGGGATGGTGTAATCACTGGGCAAGATACGAATATATTTTTTGCGTATCGTCCAGCGCGCACAGACGAGTGCCCTGATTCAGCGTTGCTGCGCTACCCGCAGCGACGCCAAAACGCACAATCTCTTCAAACGGGGTATTTTCCGCCAGTTTCAACGTCATCGCGCCGACCATACTGTCGCCTGCGCCAACGGTACTTTGGCTTTTCACCGGCGGTGGGACGACCTGGACGCATGTTTCTTTATTGACGCCCAATGCCCCTTGTGGCCCAAGAGAGACCACAACGCGAAGCGCTTTGCCGCTTTGTATAATCTCCTGTGCTGCTTTGCGAACGTCATCGGGTTGTGTGAGTTCGCGTTTCACCAGTGCACTCAATTCTTTGAGGTTGGGTTTTACCAGTTCGATACCGCCGATGGCTAATGCCGCTGTCAGCGCCTCACCAGAGCTATCGACAATGCAGCGAATACCCTGTTTTTGTACGGTGGTGATGAGCCGTGTCAGTTTCTCTATTTGTACACCGGGCGGCAAACTGCCGCTAATGACCAGTATCGCACCCGATTCAATTTCCAGTACCTGATCCTGCAGTTGGTAGAATTCGTCATCAGTCAGCGCGGCACCGGGCATGACAAAACGATACTGCTCACCGCTGGATTCGACGTGGACATGGAGATTTTGTCGGGTCCAGTCTTTGGCTTCGATAGTCGAGACGGGAACATTTTCGTCGGCAAGTAAAGAAACTAAGTGCTCGCCAGTCGCACCACCGACCGGAAAGATGGCCGTTGCAGTTCCGCCAAGATGTGCAATGGCACGGGCGACGTTGATGCCTCCACCGCCAGGTTCAAAAACCGGTGAGGTACAGCGAAGTTTACCTTCGGGGTAGATTTGTGGGGTGATTGTTGCGCTATCGAGAGAGGGCGCAAGTGTTAACGTATAGATACGTACCATCTTTACCTCCTGTTAGGCTGACCCCAGTCTGGCACTTAACGTCACGAAAGTGAAGTAATTAACAACATGATTTCTCGCAGCTTTATTTAAAATTCTCGTGCCAAAGATATATAAAT
>NZ_JANEWM010000169.1:0-617 GCF_028069825.1 Citrobacter sp. Igbk 14 | reverse complement strand
CCACGCGGAGCAGCCGGCCCTCGGTGTCGAACGCGACGAGTTGCCCGGCGTGAAAACCGATGATCTCCCCGGTGTCGGTGGCGACGACGGCGTTGTGCACCCAACAGGACGTGGCGCCGGGGACTGCGGACAAATCGGCCCAATCACTGATCACCTCATGAGGTGGGATGGTGTTGGGCCAAGAGGTATCTGATGACACGACGCAAGCCTTTCCGTCGCTTTAGGCGCCGGCGATAGCGCCGCCGCGCCGCTCAGCGGAGCTGGGAGACTTTGGCGAAAGCTCCTCGGGTTCAGCGTCGTTCACTCTGGACCACACGTAGCCCGCGTCGTCTTCGAATTGGATCCGCACGTTGGGAGAAGTGTTCGGTTCCAACGAATACAGGGCCGACGCGTGTTGATTTGGCCGTAGCCAGCGCGGGAAGTCCAGGATATTGTGCGCAGCGAGCAGGTCCATCCGGCTGCCGAGGAAGATCGGCTGTCGATCGGGTAACACCCCGCGTAGGTCGCTCAGCGGATGATGCTCGTCCGGCCACCGACCAGTCCTGAGCTTGGCGGCGACGTCCGCGATCCCTTGGCTGGAGCGTTCGGCGCCTCGGGGTCGAGCGTGTCCGTCGGAG
>NZ_JANEWM010000168.1:0-618 GCF_028069825.1 Citrobacter sp. Igbk 14 | reverse complement strand
CATGCCGGTGCTGCTGTTCTGCATCGCCTTCGGGTTGTCGATGGACTACGAGGTCTTCCTGCTCTCGCGGATCCGCGAGTACTGGCTCGCGTCCGGCGCCGCTCGACCGGCGCGGCCGAGCCCGAAACAGGCGGACGCCGCCAACGACGAGAGCGTTGCGCTCGGCGTCGCCCGCACGGGCCGGGTGATCACCGCGGCCGCGTTGGTGATGTCCATGTCGTTCGCCGCGCTGATCGCCGCCCACGTCTCGTTCATGCGGATGTTCGGCCTCGGTCTGACGCTCGCCGTGCTTGCCGATGCCACCCTGGTGCGGATGGTTGTCGTGCCGGCATTCATGCATGTGATGGGGCGGTGGAATTGGTGGGCGCCCAAGCCCATGGCCTGGCTGCACGATAGGTTCGGCATCAGCGAGGGAGGGGCCGACGAGACCAAATACGTCGAGCCGGTCCCGCTCGATGGTGGCCCGCTGAGGGAACCCGTGTCCAACATCGGTTAAGCCGCCGATCGATCCGTCGGCAAGACCTTATTCTTTGGCCCATCCGAGTCGGAAGGTTGACCTGTATGACAACGGCGGTGGACAACCCGTTCTTCGCGCGCATCTGGCCCGTCGTGGCCACC
>NZ_JANEWM010000167.1:0-582 GCF_028069825.1 Citrobacter sp. Igbk 14 | reverse complement strand
TGCGGGGCCGAAATCGGTGCACCACCTCACCGCCGGGTGCGATGAGGAACTTCTCGAAGTTCCACTGGATGTCTCCCGCCTGGCCGGCGGAATCGAGGGCTTTCGTCAACTCGGCGTATAGCGGGTGGCGGTCATCGCCGTTGACGTCGGTCTTGGCCAGCAGCGGGAACGTGACCCCGTAGGTGGTCGAGCAGAATTCTGCGATCTCCTCGGCCGTGCCCGGTTCCTGGCCCATGAACTGGTTGCAGGGGACGCCGACGACCGTCAGGCCGCGGTCACCATAGTCCTTGGCCAGCTTCTCCAGTGCCGTGTATTGCGGCGTCAGTCCGCACTTGGAAGCTACGTTCACGACCAGCGTTGCGCCGTCGGATAATTCGGCCAGCGTGGTCGGCTGGCCGTCGAGGGTGGTCAGGGCGATGTCTTTGAGGGTCACCCCGACGACGCTAACGCAAGTTCTCGCCGCTGATTGTGCGAACGGCGGTTCGCATGACGACGGCGGCCACGGTACATTCCTGTGGACTTCGTTATTGCATGTGTGTGCAGAGCCCCTGGTACGGGGAAGGATTCGCCGCGGCACCGGGA
>NZ_JANEWM010000166.1:0-633 GCF_028069825.1 Citrobacter sp. Igbk 14 | reverse complement strand
GTGATAAATTAAACCCCATACACTCTGGCTATGTTAATTTTAAAAATCTTTTGCCTCCATATCTCAACGAGGTTGAACATAAGGAATTTATTCTTAACTCAGATCTATCATTGTTATTGTTAGCCCAGCATTATGGATTGCCAACAAGATTTATTGATTGGAGCCTAAATCCTTTAGTGGCGCTTTATTTTGCAGTTGAATCCTCAGGGCCTAACACAAAGGAAAAAGCAGCTGTATTCAGCTATAATGGCGAAAAAACTCTAACAGGAGAAGAGTTTTATCAAGGGTTCCAATATGGATTTGATGTTAATTGTAAGGAAGTGGTAGATTCTATTATTTATGAAGGTCGTGATAACTTCGATTTTATGCAGGCGGGGAAAGTTTCATCTTGCAAATTTAGGCTGTTGGCAGTGGAAGAAATAGAATTCATCCCAAGCCACCCAATTTCTATAACACACTTTAAATTTGATAGAAGGATGGATGGTCAAGAATGCATGTTTACCTTCCAGAATAAATTGTTAGAACCCTTCAAACCATTAGATTCTAAAAACCTAATAAAAATTGAAGTAGAGAATCCATATGCAATAAAAACCGAGTTAATTCAATTGGGTTTTGTTACATCAAAAAAATATC
>NZ_JANEWM010000165.1:0-603 GCF_028069825.1 Citrobacter sp. Igbk 14 | reverse complement strand
AGGTCGCTGACGGTGTACCCACCAGCAGGCCGCGGTTGTCGAGGTCGACGACGGCGTCGGTGAGTAACCCGGTGTCGATGTGCAACGGCACCTGTGTCCGGCGCAGCAGCGCGGTGCCGAGCTGGCCTGGGCCGTACTGGATCCGGGCATCTTCGGGGAGCAACTGCAGTACCGCGTCGGCGAGCGCGTCGTGTATCGGCTCGGGGTCGCGGTGCGGTACTCGCAGCGGTCCGGCCGCGACCGTGCCGAGCACCTCGACACTCGACGGATCGAGTGCAGGCCCGGCATCCGCTGCCGGAGACGCGGAGTCGACCATCGCCAAAGTCGTTGTGCCACGGTCAACCAGCGCCCGCTGCCAGGACACTTCGGTGCCGAACTGCAGCGAACCATCGCGACGTACCAGCCGGGTCAGCAGCACATCGGGTTGCAGGACGTCGGTCAGCAGCGCGGGTATCGCGGCCAGCCGCGTCGGTGTGAATCGCACCTTCGAGCTGCGCAATACGTCGCGCACGCCCCAACCGGGCATCAACGCAACGACTTCGGCGAACGCGTCTGCGTCGAGGCCGTCGATCGGGGCGGGCAGCCAGCCCAGTATCAAGCGCA
>NZ_JANEWM010000164.1:0-668 GCF_028069825.1 Citrobacter sp. Igbk 14 | reverse complement strand
AAGTAGCTGTTCACGACCTTTTTTGCAAAGATTATATAGAAACGAATTTTCAGAAAAAAATGTGTGTGGTGTAATATTATGATAATGCAATATTTTCATGCCTTTTGAGGCTAATACTTTATCCACACAAACTTCTGAGTAAGCTGAGAAATGAAGGAAAATAATATCCTCATCATGACTATTTAGATGCTCAATATTTGTAACAATATCACCTCTATTATGATGATAGTGCTTTGCATATATTTCGGTTTTCAGCCCATACACATCTTTTACATATTTATCTATGCTAACCACATGATTAGAACATGCATCATATATATCTAGAGACTCAATAACCTGGATAAACCTACCTCTAAAATGCGAATACATTTACTCACCCCCTCCATCTGTAATAAATTTTCCTTGCGACACTGAGCAGGAATGGATTTTTTTTCAAAAGCCTTACAAATACATACTTAAACACACCATGTAGTTTTACTTTTGATGACGGATGATAAGCAAGAAAAAGTACTATTAAGAGAGGTCTACTAAATAACTTGGTCATAATATTTAAAAGAAAAACACGATTTGCATTCTTTTTCGTGATTAAAATAGCCATGTCATTAATATAGTCACCATGGCACAAGCTCAACAATTCATTAACTTCAAAGTTTGTAGCACCATACAGG
>NZ_JANEWM010000163.1:0-676 GCF_028069825.1 Citrobacter sp. Igbk 14 | reverse complement strand
ATTTTATATTCATGGTGCAGAGATGAAAATAATATTGAGTCCGCATATATATCTGCCGAGTCTGCAATACTTTATGTTTGGGATGCGATCAATAAAAATTTTACTTTAAAGCAAAAAAATTCTTTCGATGAATTAATCTCAACATATCAAAAAATATCAGAAGAGTATGTACAAAAATGCATACTACCATTTTGCAAAAATCTGCATGCCATATCCAGAGCCATTAATACCCGATGTTCTATCGATCTAAACATAAAACTATTCGACATTCTTGGTAGAGTTGCTATGCATGCTGAATGGTTACTCTATAGATTACAGAAATCTCATATTGAATTTCCTCCTTCTGAAGGTGAAAATCAAGAGCAACTTGAGATTAGAAATCAAATTGAAAGGATTTCAAAAACAATTCAAGAACTTGTTTCTAACAATCCTTTATTGTTATCACCCTACAAAGATGATCAAGCTATAGATATAAGTCTGGCAGCGCACATTTTATTACAGAATTCAAATAATGATGTGTTCCTGCAAGATTGGATAAAAAACCTAGCTGACAGAATAATGTTTGCATACAAAGCCCATATACCATCAATTTATATGCACACAACTACACTTAGAAACTATGCAGAAATTTTAGACTATAAAAATGATGATAACCATTTGTTACTACGTGTGATAT
>NZ_JANEWM010000162.1:0-709 GCF_028069825.1 Citrobacter sp. Igbk 14 | reverse complement strand
AGTAAAATGTGTATGATGGAAACAAACAACATTCGGTTAGATCTCTATAGATTTGATAATCTTGATAAATTTCTACAAATTATTACTCGCATGAAAGTGAGGGAACTATATGCTGCCTGAAAAAAATGAATTCCCAATAATTCAAATTGAGATTGCAAAAATAAAATTTCTTAACCCACGAACAAGAAATAAGGTAGTGCATGAAGAAATAAAGGAAAGCATAAAAAAAAGAGGATTAAGCAAGCCTATAAGCGTAAGAGCTATTGATGAAGACGATTTCAAATATGCTTTAATTTGTGGTCAAGGGAGAATAGAGGCTCTTGTTGCATTAGGTGAAACTATTATTCCAGCAATTATAAGAGATGTATCAGAAGAAGATGCTTACGTTATGAGTTTAGTTGAAAACATTGCAAGGAGAAGACCACGTTCTAATGAGTTATTACAGGTGATTAAAGACATGAAAATCAGAGGACTTTCAGACTCCGAAATAAGTGAGATTACTGGATATTCATCGAACTGGGTGAGCAGTATTAATATGCTTCTTGATAAGGGAGAGCATAAACTTCTCTCAGCAGTCGAACGGGGTAATTTGCCTCTGTATCTCGCAGTGCAATTTGCAAGATGTGAAACTGAGGAAGCACAAGATATTCTTACCGAAGCATATGATAAAAAATTAATAAAAAGTCGGGACATTATAAAGATAAAATAC
>NZ_JANEWM010000161.1:0-717 GCF_028069825.1 Citrobacter sp. Igbk 14 | reverse complement strand
TTGGTACGCAATTTAATAATAGAATAATAAGATGGTAGTTTTATAAATGGGTTGGGTGGGTCGTTGGTTAATTGTTTGNTTGGTTGGTTGGTTGGTTGGTTGGTTGGTTGGTTGGTTGGTTGGTTGGTTGGTTGGTTGGTTGGGAAGAGCGTAGCGCCCCCAATATAATTGGGTGGAGAAAATATTAGAATTCAATCTTCATCCCAACCTACCAATACCCATACATTTTCTCATCAGTTCATGCTCTTTGTGCGGCGGCTGTAAAGGGCTTTTGTCCAGAAACAAGTTACAGCTTTAGCATTTATCCTTGTGATTGTAAGCACTCCTGTTTTAGTTCCACGCACTTTTGAGTGCTTCAAGTTATTCAGGGATTCATGAGGCCACTGGCTATCGTATTCCGTCAGCCAGGACTCTGTGATTTACCTCGTTTCATTCAAGGTTCTTAACAGGTAAAAATTCAGAATCTTAGTCCGATGCGTTTGGTTAAAACGTTCGATAAACGCATTCTGCTTCGATTTTCTCGGGTTGACAAATTCCAGCATGACGCAATGCTCTTCAGCCAGCTGTGTCAGTGAAACCAGTTCTGGGGATGTAAATAGACCCGTTTTAGTTCCAGGCATTTTTTGAGATCCCGGCCAAATGATTGTGTTGCCGATATTCCTCAGGCGTCATATTGTTCAGTGATTCATGCGGGCGTTCACAGTTATATTCTGACAC
>NZ_JANEWM010000160.1:0-677 GCF_028069825.1 Citrobacter sp. Igbk 14 | reverse complement strand
GTGCGTTGTCTGCAGTGCTTTGATTTTCGTTCACGAGTCGATGTACTCGTTGTTTTTTTTTTTTTGTTGAGGTCGACGGTGTCGAACACGGCCCAGTAGCCGTCGCGGATTTCGGTCTGCATCCCGGCGGGAATCTTGGCCAGCACGTAACCGGTGGATCAGGCAGGGCTGCCGCAGCGCGGTCGGGAAGACCTGCTCGATCGCGGCGATCAGGCCGCGAGCACCGTCGGAGACGACCAGCAGCGGACACGCTAGCCCCCGGTCGGTGAGATCGGTCAGGGAATCGGCCCAGGCGTCGGTGGACTCGACCACGCCGGGGGCCAGGCCAACGAAGACGGGCTTGCCGGCGGTGGTCACACCCCAGGCGGCCCGGATCGGCTCGGCCGGCGAGCCGGGATGCATCCGGAAGAAGGAGGCATCCAGGAACAGGTAATCGAGCACCACATCGCCCAGGGGGCGCCGCGCCCAGGTGTTGTACTCGGTTTTTATCGCTTGGCATACCTGCGAGACAGTCGATTTCGAGATCGCGGCCTGATCACCGAGCGCATCGGCGAGGGTGGCCTCGACATCACGAACCGATAGTCCGCGCACGAGCGAGGGGATCACCAGCGATTCCAGCGCGTTGGTTTTGGTGACGTGCTTGCCGAACAGGCGTGAGGCGAACGCGGCGGTCGTGC
>NZ_JANEWM010000016.1:0-84788 GCF_028069825.1 Citrobacter sp. Igbk 14 | reverse complement strand
TATTATGGTGATCTTTCCTTTTTTATAATCAAATTAATATCATCCGGTCCGTTTTTTGATAGTAGAATCTGTAACCGATGGTATACAATCTGCATAACAGCAGGTGATGTTGTGGATGTTTTTACTGTAAAATCGTGTGCGCGTATTTGATATTTCAAAATTATTAAATCAATCGTAACGTCATAGTATTACGATTGATTTGCGATTAAATTATAGTCAATGATTTTGAACGATATAGGCCTTATCCGGCCTACAAAGCCACAAAACCTTATGCCGCATCCGCCAGGATAAACATGCCGTACGGGTGGATTTCGAGGTAATACTGTTCGCCAACGTCCGGCTGCAGACGCGTGGCGTTGACCTGCAATAGAATCTCCTGCCCGTGCCACTCCACCGTGACCTCATACTGCGGTCCCATATAGGCCACGTGGCTGATCACACAGCGCTGACTCTCTTCGCCGCGATCGCTAAGCGTGATGGCCTCCGGGCGCACGCCGACCATGCCTTCCCCCTGCGTGCCAAAGTGCAGCGGGCGCGGCAGATGATAGCCGTGGATATCCACGTATTTGTCGCTGAAGGTCGCCGGAAACAGGTTGGCATCGCCCATAAAGCTCGCCATAAAGCGTGAGGCCGGCTGGCGATAGAGATCCTGCGGTGAGCCAATCTGCATGATGTGCCCCTTGTTCATGACCAGTACGGTATCGGACACCGCAAAGGCTTCGCTCTGATCGTGGGTGACGTACAGCGAGGTGATATCAAACTGTTTTTGCAGCTCGCGGATCTTATCGCGCATGCTGCGGCGCAGGTTGGCATCAAGGTTACTTAGCGGCTCATCAAACAGCAGTACCTTTGGTTTGAGGATCAGCGCGCGCGCCAGTGCTACGCGCTGCTGCTGCCCCCCGGAGATTTGATCGACATAGCGGTCTTCGAAACCCTCCAGATCGACCATCGCCAGCGCTTCTTTGACGCGAGCCTTCACCTCTGAGCGCGATACGCCAAGCATTTTCAGACCATAGCCGACGTTTTCCCCCAGCGACATATGCGGAAACAGGGCGTAGGACTGAAATACCATACAGATATCGCGCTGCTGAATAGAGCGGTGGGTGACGTCTTCGCCATCAATAAAAATCTGCCCTTCACTTGGTTTTTCCAGCCCGGCGACAAGGCGCAAAATGGTGGTTTTGCCACAGCCGGAGGGGCCGAGCAGCGTCACCATTTGCCCCTGCGGGATGGTGAGGTTGATATTGTCGATAACCGTGTTGCTGCCAAATCGTTTGGTGACGTTGCGCAGTTCAACGAAATTTTTCTGAGTCATAGTGCGCTCCATTACGCCTGGTTTTTGGCTTTTGAACGGGAAGTACGTGATTCACCGATCAGCCAGTCAAAGATAAAAATAATCGCCAGCATCACCACGATCAGAATTGAACCGTAGGCAATTGCCACGCCGTATTCGCCGTCTTCTACGCGGTTGAGGATGTAAGCCGTTGCCACACGGGTATCCGGTGTGACGAGGAACACAATGGCGCTGACGGTGGTAATAGCACGGACAAAGCTGTAGATCAGCGCCGAGAGGATTGCCGGGCGCAGCAGCGGCAGCAGGATATGCGTAATAGTACGCAGCGAACCGGCACGCAGGCTGAGTGAGGCTTCATCCAGTGATTTATCGATCTGGCCTAAGCCCGCGATACCCGCACGAATACCGACCGGTACGTTACGCATCACCATCGAGATAATGACGATGGCTGCGGTACCGGTGAGGTATACCGGGGCGCTGTTAAAGGCCAGAATATATGACACACCCGCGACGGTACCCGGTACGGCAAAGCACAGCATGGTGGTGAACTCGATGGTCTTCTTACCTTTGAACTGCTGACGCACCACAATCCATGCGATAAGCAGACCGAATATGGCGGTGATCGGTGCGGCAATCCCGGCGTAGAGTAGGGTATCGAGCAGTGAAGGCCATGCACCGTCGCTCATTCCCTGGCCGAACAATTTGGTAAAGTTCGCCAGCGTCAGGGTGTAGTCCACGCCCCAGTTGACGGTGAAGCTGCCGTAGAAAATACTGCCGTACAGCAGGGCGTTAAAGGCAATCCACACCGCCAGCAGGGCAACCACGCTCCACACTAGCGTGACAGGTAGCGGCTGCACGTCGCCACGATAGGATTTACCAGAAACGGTGACGTACGAGCGTTTACCGATCCACATGTACTGCACGCAGAATACCAGCAGTGAGAACAGCAGCAGGAAAGCGCCCAGCGTACTGGCGGCCTGGTAGTCGAGCTGTGAGCCGGTGATATAGAAGTAAATTTGCGTTGCCAGCACGTCGAAGTTGCCGCCGAGCACCAGTGGGTTACTGAAGTCGGCCAGCGACTGCACCACCACGATCAAAAAGGCGTTCGCCAGCGCCGGTTTCAGCAGCGGGACAAATACACCGTTAAAGGTCTGCCAGCGGCTGGCACGCAGGGTGTATGACGCCTCTTCCAGCGAGGGATGAATGGTTTTGATCGCGCCGTCGAGGATCATAAACGCCATCGGGGTAAAGGCCAGTACCTGCGCCAGCCAAATGCCAGTAAAGCCGTACAGCCAGTTGGTGTTGGTTAAGCCAAACCACTCGACCATAAATTCGGTGATGTAGCCGGAGCGTCCCATCATCAGGGTGACACCCAGGCCAACGACAAACGGCGGGGTGACGATCGGCAGAATCGAGAAAATACGTCCGATAATGGCGCTGCGTTTGGCGATGCGGGTGGTGTAGATCGCCAGCACCAGACCGAAGAAGGTACAGCCAATACCAACGGCAATCGACAACATAATCGAGTTGAGGATCACCTGAATAATATGCGCCTGGGACAGCACATTCATAAACGCCAGCGGGGCAAACTCCCCGGTGTCGTTAGTGAACATCGGAATGAAAATTGCGATGCTCGGCCAGACGATAAAAATACCGATCAGCGCGACAATCGCGGTGAGCGAACCGATGACGAAACGGTCACCACCCAGCCATTCCAGACGGGTAAGCGCCAGGGTCATGATTGCGCCCAGGGCGACAAACAGTACGATGGTGGCATAACCTAAGCCGCGCCCTTCAAGGGTGGCGCTGGCAACGATAAAGGCCATGCAGAAGAATGCCCAGCCCGCGTCAAGATAATGGCGGCTGCGCTGTTCGCGTCGAGCTTCATTAAACGGACGCACCAGCAGCAGGCTCGGCAGCAGATACCATAGCCAGCTAATGTTGAAATGTGACCAACTGTAGGCGTCGAGAATTTCGTCGCGCGTCGACTCCAGCAGACCGTAGTCCAGGCTCCAGCTCGGCAGCAGAGCAAATGCCAGCCAGCCGAGCAAAACCCAAAGGAATATCGCATCCCGTTTTTTCACGGGATGGAGTGCAAGTGTCTGTGACATAGCGTTTCCGGTGTTCAATCCTGATGTAGGCCGGATAAGCGTATGCGCCATCCGGCATTCAGGGTGACAATCGTTGCCGGATGCGGCGTTGCCTTATCCGGCCTACGTAACCTTATCCGAAGAAGGTCATCATGTTTTATTTACCCATCTTCACTTCGCTAACCCACTTATTGATCAACGCTTTACGCACGTCAGTGGAACCGTACTTATCCATGTCGTAATTGATAAGCTTCAGATCGTCGAGTTTCAGCGAGTTTGGCGAGGTCTCGGCGGTGGTGTTGGTCAGGATCTGATAGGACTTGCCTTTCTTCCACGCCAGCTCCTGAGCCTCTTTTGACAGTACCCAGTCAACGAACAGTTTGGCGTTGTCGAGGTTACGCGCACCTTTCAGAATGCTGACACCGCCAATTTCATAGCCGGTACCTTCGCATGGGGAGATGAGCTCCAGCGGGGCACCTTGTTCTTTTTCCAGCGAGTAGTCGTGCAGGAAGCCAATGCCAATCGCCGTTTCGCCACGGGCGGCGTTACGCGCTGGGGCAATGCCTGATTTAGTGTATTGAGAGACGTTGGCGTTGAGCTGTTTCAGGTAGTCAAAGGCCTGATCTTCCCCCCACAGTTGAGCAAAGGTCGCCAGTGCGGTGTAGGCGGTGCCTGAGCTTTGCGGGTCGGCAATCTGAATTTCGCCTTTGTATTCCGGTTTGGTCAGATCTTTCCAACATTTTGGCACCGGCAGGTTTTTCTCTTTCAGACGCTGAGTATTGACGCCAAAGCCCAGGATACCGACATAAACCGCGGAGGAGAGGTTGCCTTTTACTTTTGCCGGATCGCGGAATTTCTCCATGATTTGTGTGAGGTTTGGTGATTTATACGGTTGCAGCAGACCCATTTCGCCCGCCTGAGACTGCGGGTCCAGCGTACCGCCGTACCACACATCCGCCTGTGGGTTTTTCTTCTCGGCATCGACTTTCGCCAGCGTACTGCCGGAGCCGTTGCGAATGAACGACGTCTTCACGTCATATTTGTCGCCGAAGGCTTTGGTTTCGGTTTCACACATCTCGTTCGTGGCGCTGCAATAGACCACCAGACGACCTTGTGCTTGTGCCGCACTGCTGAAGGCAGCCAGCGCCAGAGTAGAGGCAATCAGGGTAGAGGTAAGCGTCAGTTTCATTGTTTTATCCTTTGACTGAGAGAAGGGGCGATACCCGCGATGAGCAGCGGCATCAGCAATAAACCCATAAAGACAGCGGCAACCGAGAGCAAACTGAACATCCCCGACCAGCCGTAATGTTCTATGACCAACGACAGCGGCCAACCCGCCAACGCGGCCCCCAGATAGGCGAACAGCCCGAGAAAACCGGTGATTGAACCTGCTGCCGCCTTGTGTCCGCATTCGACGGCCGCCAGACCAATCAACATCTGTGGGCCAAAAACGAAAAAGCCCACGGTAAAGAAACAGACAGCCAGCAGCGCGTAGTGGTGAACCGGCGCCAGCCACAGCGCGGCGACGGAAACCATCAGCCCCAGCGTGAACAGCAAAATCATCGGCGCACGCTGACCGCTGAACAGCAAATCCGATCCCCAGCCGGCAAACAGCGCGCCGAGCAAGCCGCCGACCTCAAACAGCATCACCGTGGCATTGGCGCTGAGTAGATTCACGCCGTGGCTTTCCGTCAGCCAAATGTTGCCCCAGTCGTTGAGCGCGATGCGGATCAAATACACCAGCACATACGACACCCCCAGCAGCCAGATCATCGGATTCTTCAGCATGGTGGTGCGTAACATTTGCCACAACCCCATCGGTGGGCTTTGCTGCTCCTGACGACGTTCCAGCGGGTCATGTCGCCATTCTCCAACGGTAGGGAGTCCCTCTTCGCGGGGCGTGCCTTTCAGTTGCAGCGTCAGCCAGATACCTAATGCCATGCTGATGATCCCTGGTGCCAGCATCGCTGCCTGCCATCCCCACCAATGGGCGGCAAAGGCGCTAATCAGTGGGATGATGGCCCCACCGATGTTGATTGACATATTCCAGCAGCCCCACCAGAAGCCGCGTTCGTTACGCGAATACCAGTGGGTCAGCAGGCGGGCGCAGGGCGGCCAGCCCCAGCCCTGAAAAAATCCGTTGAGCGTCCAGACCGCCAGCAGCAGCGTTAGCGATTCACCAAACGCGAACACCACGTTCAGGATGCCGGTAGCGAACAGGCCTATTCCCATAAATGCGCGCTGCCCATGGCTGTCGTGCCAGAGTCCCGCGGTAAACTTCGACAAACCATAGGTCAGGTAAAACAGCGATCCCAACAGACCGATATCACTTTTATCCAGTCCCAGATCCGTTTGCAGTGCCGGGAGCACGTAGTTAACGCTTTTGCGCGTCAGGTAAAACGCGGCGTATCCCACCACCATACACATCAGCAGCCGGGGACGTAGTGCCCGATAACGTTGGTCTGTTTCGCTGGCTGAGCGTGCATGCATAGCTGTCTCCGTTTGTGCTGACTATAGGTAAGCGAAAGCAAAAGGGGATGAGAGAAAGTCCGGAGTGACTAAGACTTTTTCCTGGTTAAGGGGCGGTTTGTTGCAAATTTGTGGGCAGGTTAACAATTACCCGCGTGCCGTGGTTAGATTCGAGGGTCAGCTCGCCGCCGAGCGCGCTGACCCGTTCACGCATCCCCTGGATACCAAAGCCGGGAATTTTTTCAGGAAGAATGCCCACGCCGTTGTCTGTGACTTCCAGCAACAGGCAGCGATCCCGTTGGCGCAGCGCAATCGACACCTCGCTGGCATCGGCATGTTTACAGACATTATTGAGTAACTCCTGCAACAGACGGTACAGCGTAAAGCGCACCGTTTCATTTTCAGGCGTATTTGCCAGTCGGTAATCAAACCGGCAGTGAATACCCCGTTCGGCAAAGGCAAATTCATTGACCAGATGGTGTAGCGCATCTTTAAAAGACAGCTCGTCAAGCGCGGGCGGGCGTAGCTGGCGCAGTAATTGGCGGGTCGAGTGGTGGATACGCCGGGCAAGATCGTTGATCTGGTTCGCCGCGTCGAGCGCTTGCTCAGGACCCTGCGAACGTTTAACCAACTGAGACTGAATTTGAATGGCGGTAATGTTCTGGCCAATTTCATCATGCAGTTCCCGCGCCAGGCTTTTGCGCGTGTTTTCTTCCGTGCGGATCAGTTGTTCAGTTAACGCGCGGCGGGCCGCCAGTTCGCTTTCCAGACGCTGGCGATAATGGTGCAGGTTTTGCGCCAGATGCTGCTGGCGGCTGATGGCGATTCCCAGCCCTATGCCCAGCAGCGCCTGGGTGGCGAGGAAAATCTCCAGTTCGACGAGGTTGCTAAATCCCACGCCTATCTGGCGGGCGATGGTGATCATCATACTGCCGAGCAGTCCGGACAAAACGCCGCCCTGCCAGCCGAATTTCCATGCCATCACCACGTTGGGCAGGAACACAACAATCAGCAGCAGGCGTTCGATGTCTGGCGAGAGCACCATCTGCGTGCCAATACCAATAATAAAGAACAGGCTGCACCAGATGATAAGTGAAGTGCGCAGCGGTGGATTGGTCGTATCCAGACCGAGTAAATGATAGCGGTGTTGCTGGCGCAGAAATTCGTAGATCAGATAAACAAACGGGGTGAGCAGCACGCCACCGGTAAACGATGCCAGCCCAATCAACATCGCCGGGCTTTGAATAAAGGGAGACAGCAGCGTGGTATTGAGCAGCGACGTGACCGTCACGGCAGCCAGCAACAAGGTGAGCCGCTGCCAGTAGAGCGGGAAGCGGTGCCAGTATGACTGACCGATACTGGCCGGTATCAGGCTTATCAGCGGTGCGGCCAGCAGAAGATAACCATTGAGTAACTGTTCGTTGTGCAGCCAGAACAGGATCAACACTGGCGGCAATACCAGCGCGGGCCAGTAGCGGCGGGACAGCAGGATCAAGAGCGCGAGATACACGCCGTGCGGCAGAAATAATGCCGCCTGCTGACCGTTATGGGTCAGGTAAAAACCTAACGTCCACAGCATTAGCCAGCCCGAACCCCATGCCAGCAGAATAAACAGAGAGATAACCCAGTGGCGAGCAGAGCGAGACATTAATGCCCCGTCAGCAACTGGTGGTCGAGAGCAAAATGCACCAGATCGATGGTGCTGTGACATTGCAGCTTGCCCAGCACATTCGCGCGGTGGACGTGGACCGTTTTATGGCTGAGGTCGAGCTTAAAGGCGATCTCTTTCACGCTGTCACCTTTGACCAGCAGATCAAACACCTCGCGTTCACGCGGGGTTAATACCTCCAGCACCTGTGCAGGTTGCTCACCACCGCGTAACGCCCGCAGCGCATCGGCGCACAGGTAATGGCCTCCCATGCCGACTGAGCGCACCGCCTGTACCAACTCTTCCGGTCCACAGCGTTTGGTCAGATAACCGCTGGCCCCGGCATCCAGCGCGCTTTGTACAAACGTCGGCGCGTCATAAATACTGAGAATAATGGCGCGAAAGCCGGGTTTTTGCGCCCGCAGCCGTTTTAGCAGACTCAGACCATTTTCATCCGGCATGGCGATATCCATGACCGCGACATTGACGTCCTCGCGCAGTAATGCCGGCCAGGCCTCTGCCGCACTGCTGTATTGGCCGATAACGGCGAGATCCTCTTCAAGACCGAGTAATTGCGCAAAGCCGGAACGCACCACCACATGGTCATCCACCAGCACAACATGAATCATGATATTGCTCTCTTGCCTGACAAGGATATCTATGATGCCTGCCAGCGCCACGCTGGCAATCATCCAGGCGCAGTTATGTAACGAATGTAACAAAATCGCAATAATTTGCCGGGTGTTGTAGCGAGTGTAGGCCTGATAAGCGCAGCGCATCAGGCATTGATTGCCGGATGGCGGCGTGAGGGCCGAGATAATGGCTATTTCATTGGGGGTTGATTCTCCCCCATCGCGGGGGAGAGATTTAAAACTGCCAGGTGAGATCGGCGAGAATTTGCTGGCTGTGATAGCTCTCAACCGGCGTGTCATACCATTGTTTGCCGAGTGTAAGACCGAGAGTTAATTGCTCGGTCAGCGGCTGATTGCGACGCAGGCTGATGCTTTTTAACGTGCCTTTTTTGGTGTCAGGTGACCAGTCATAGGTATAGGCTCCCGTTCCGCGGCTTAGCCAGAGCTGCGTATTTCCTTTACCGTTCAGGTCGTTCAGACGCAGTGAAACGATGTGGCTATAGCTTCCCCCTGCATCTTCGGTATCGTAATGCGTATAACGCCATGAGGTGATAAACGGTCCGGTATACAGCGATACTCCGCCTGAAAAAGCATTGACGTCCGTATCGTCAAAGTAGTTGGCATAGCGATAACCAAAGGTAAACACGGTTTTAGGCAGAACTTTTACGCTGATATCCTGCTGAGCATCGCGTCTGGCAAAAACGGGGGTGTTTTCGGCAATTGCCAGACCCGTTTTTGTTGATAACCACTGATTCCAGTTATACCAAACGGTCGCGCGGCCACGTAACGCGTTCCATGATTCACCGTTGTCGTAATCGCGTCTGCCTTCGGAAATATTGAAAATCGCGGCACCATTGTCAATCTGCGTCTTTAATTCGCTGAACATGACGTTACGGGTGCCATGCCCTGCCGAATAATCAGTAAAGTCGTATCCGGCTGTCAGCTTCAGGTCGGTTGCTTTTGCCGGGAGAGAAGCTGTGCCGAGTATCAACGATACAAATAAAGTCCTTTTCATTATTCTTCACCTACGAGACAGGAGATCTCTTGTTTGAGGATGTATTTACCTTTTGGCAGGTTTTGCTCGATGGTTATCCGTGGGCCAATCGTACTTTCAGCTGCGATATATCGACCTGGTAAAATAATGACCTGAACACCAAGCCGCGCGCCGGGACCGATATAACACCCTAATTTTTCGCAGCCGGTATCAATGTCTTCATCGTCCAGCCTGACATGCACGGTTTTACCATCGAGGCGATGATTGCTGGTTCTTACCTGTGCGCCCAGGTAAGCACCTTTGCCAATAACCGAATCAGAAATAAAGCATTGGGGACCGATGGTGGCCGTCGATTCCAATACTGCGTTTTTGATTTCGGTGCCATAGCCAATACGTACTTGATTGCCAATCAAGCAACCTGGTCGAATAAAGGCGTAATTGCCAATAATGCAATCTGCTCCAATTACGACTGGCCCCTGAATAACTGCACCATGACAAATTTTACTGCCAGCACCGATCGTCACGGCTCCTGCGCTTTCATCAATAACAACGCCAGGTGCAATGGATACTGACTTATTATGCTGTTCGCTAAGCTTTAGATAGTTCTTCACCACCGTGGGTAGCTGGGTGGGCGTAATTGTTTGGCGCATCCACCACCGCGGTATAGCGTGTGGGTTTGTCACGTAGGGGTTCACGTCCAGTAAAAAAGGCAATAAATCCATATACAATCCAAATTAAATAAGCCAGAAGTACATAAAAAACAGAAAAGGGCGCAAGAAAAATAAGTTTCCAGCATCGGTGATACCAGGCACTAAATGCTCCAATTGAGCAAACCACTCCAACCCAAATAATGGGAAACAAGGAAAGCGCAATCGCATGTGAGCCAATAGTGAGCGTGATGTGCTGCCATGTAATGAAATAGGTTGCTACGCCATACAACACGACCAGCACCATGGGGAGTATGCTGAAGATGCCGAATCTGCTGAGGATGAGTGACTTATGCAGACGCATGCAAACGGCATAGCCCACGATCCAGCGCCGCCATCGTTTCCATTCATCGCCCAGGGTATTGCACTCCTGAGGATAAACAATGCAGCGGTTTGCCTGACGGATACAATAACCATTTGCGACCAGGGTCCAGGTTAAATCGAGATCCTCCACTTTGGTTCGATCGGAAAAACCAAATTTGCGCAGCACGTCAGTACGAAACATGCCGCAGGCTCCGCTGATAATAAAAGGTGCGCCGCCGAGCAACTGCTGTAATGTCCGCTTCATGATGATCATCGGAAGTTTTACTGTTGCACGGATATGTGGCAGCAACCCTGCACCAGACAGATGTGTTGAGGGGATTCCGCCAACGGCATCGGCGCCATTTTCTATTTCCGCTAACATGAATCCCATACCGTCACCATCAGGAGGGACATAGGTGTCAGCATCGCTTAAAAAAACCTGCTCACAGGTGGCATAGTTTAATCCATTCATTAAGGCACCACCTTTCCCGGTATTCTTTTGCGTCACGGTAATCAGGCGAGCGCCCCATTTTTCTTTCACCTTGTGCATAATGGCTTCGGTATCATCCGTGGAGCCATCGTTTACACATATGACGCGATGAAAATAGGGATTTAATAACAAGTTTTCCAGTGATTGTGCCAGACAAGGGCCTTCGTTATAGGCCGGAATAATGGCGTCAATACTGTCTTTACGTAAACTAGGTTTTCGTTTTAAGGTTGTGAGGAACCAGAGTAATATACACAGGCTCATCATAATAAAAATTATTGTTTTCATATAATTAGAGAATCATTTTGTGAACAACAAAACCTTCAGATAATTCACATCCGGCCTGTTGTCCTCGGAATTGGGCTACGGTACGCAGACGTTCTGTACGCATATAATCACGTTGCTGCTGGCTTTGATGAAATGAAAGCGCACGAAGTTTTTGAATAAAACAGTTCTCACTGACGTTTTCAAAAACCTGGGGAACAAACGTCAGCCAGGTACTGGGGGTTTCATAACCGAGAACCTGGGGAATATTTCTGCAGGCAACGATAGAAGCCTTATGTACCGCACGATGATCCTGATGCCGGTCAGAATCATGCATAGTATAAGCTCGCACGATGTTTATTCGTGCGGGAATGTGATTTGTGATGACATCTTCAAGTGATTTGATCATCGTATCAACAAAGTATGGTGTTCGTGTGTCCTCAAAATGAAACTGAAAAACCTGATGACAACCTAATGATGTTAATGCCGATTGAGATTCTGCGTGTCGGTCGGCTTTTAAAACGCACCCTTCAGCCCCTGCGGTCATGACGACGGCAGTAACGTGATAACCTTCTTTTATTAAGCGGGATAACGAGGCACCACATCCGAGTTCAATATCGTCCGGATGCGCACCTATTGCTAATATCCCTTTTTGGTATGATGTAACCATGATCAAATCCTTCACTTTTCTATGAAAGTGTTATCCGGGTGTTCAATGAATATAAACACAATATCTGTTTTTTAAATATTAAAAGCTCTTGTTGGAAAGACAGGATGGATTAGTGTGTTTGTCGCAACAAAGATATTACAGCATGTAATTTAATGAGTCAAAAGAAACAATATTTATTGAAAGTTAGGATGTGTTTTATTAAGCAATAAATAAAGTGAATGAGTTTCTTTTTTATTTGTTTTATTTTTATGAGTGATTGATTTTTTATAATTAGATGATGAAGTTATTAAATTGTACTATAACTATACCTTCAAATAGAAGAATGGAATACATATGTCATTTTAGCCTTCATTTACGAATAATTCATATTGGTTGTAATGTTGAATTTCAGAATGAATCATAAACAGCAAGACGCTAAGCGTTGTTACTCGTTAGAGTCTTTAGGCTGGCGATAACAGGCCGGATGGTTTACGCCACCCGGCATGGAACAAAAACGTTAGCGCAGGATTTTTTTCTCAGCTAGATCCAGTGCGAAGTAGCTGAAAATCAGATCTGCGCCAGCGCGTTTGATCGAGCCTAAGCTTTCCAGCACCACTTTCTCTTCATCTATAGCACCGGCCATAGCCGCGAATTTGATCATCGCGTACTCACCGCTGACCTGATAAGCACCAATCGGCAGCTCGGTGCGCTCGCGGATATCGCGCAGGATATCCAGATAGGCACCCGCCGGTTTGACCATCAGGCAGTCTGCACCCTGAGCTTCATCCAGCAATGATTCACGGATTGCCTCGCGACGGTTCATCGGGTTCATCTGATAAGTTTTACGATCGCCCTTCAGCGCAGTGCCTGCGGCTTCACGGAACGGACCGTAGAACGAAGAGGCAAACTTGGTGGAATAGGACATGATCGCGGTATCGGTGAAGCCTGCAGCGTCCAGCGCCTGGCGAATCGCCTGCACCTGGCCATCCATTGCGGCGGAAGGGGCGATGAAGTCAGCACCCGCAGCGGCGGCAACCACCGCCTGCTTGCCAAGATTGGCCAGGGTTAAATCGTTATCAACGCCGTGCTCGCATAATACGCCGCAGTGGCCGTGCGAGGTGTATTCACAGAAGCAGGTGTCGGACATGACGATCATTTCCGGTACGGTCTGCTTACAGATACGCGACATGCGCGCCACCAGACCGTCTTCTTTCCAGGCGTCGCTGCCGGTGTCATCGGTGTGGTGGGAGATACCGAAGGTCATCACCGAACGGATTCCGGCGTTGGCAATGCGTTCAATCTCGTGTGCCAGATGTTTTTCCGGAATGCGCATCACGCCTGGCATGGCTTCGATGGCTTTGTAATCGTCGAGTTCTTCTTCAACAAAGATCGGCAACACCAGGTCATTTAAGCTCAGTGTTGTCTCTTCAAACATAGCGCGCAGCGCAGGGGATTTGCGCAGGCGGCGAGGGCGTTGGATTAGGTCTGTCATGGTATGCCTGATGTTTGTGAAATCGAAGGCCGTAGTATACCCGAACCTGATGGCGGGGGGGTTACGAAAATTGGCTTTATGTCGGGATTATGGCGGTGCTATGTGTGCTTTATATTATTTATCGTGTGTATTTTTCGTGATATCTACTATTTTTATTATGATTAATTGTGTTGTGAGGCAATTTGTTTAATGTTTAGATTAGTAACTTAGCTCGCTTTTAAATATATTTTTTAATTCTGTATTTTTCATTTAATCATAAAAATAATGTATGGTTTTACCCTTTGTTTTCTACGTAACCATTTAAAATAAATGGTTTTTTCATTTTTCCATTATTTAGTGGGTGATCTTATCTATTGTCTGTAATCGGACTTAAGTTAAAGAGTAATTGAACCTTTCCTTTGTGAAACCGCATAATCGCTTCTGTGAAACATAAAATGTTTTTATTTGCATTGATAATTGATGGATCAACAATATTACGTCCCTGAGGAGGGATGACAAATGCACACTTGGAAAAAGAAGCTGGTAGTCTCACAATTAGCATTAGCCTGCACTTTGGCAATTACTTCTCAGGCAAATGCTTCAACTGATATTTCTGGAAATACGTACACAACGTTCACCCATTATAATGATGTCTCATATGCTGATGGCGTTTATTATGATGGGTATGTTGGTTGGAATAATTACGACACTGATAGTATTTATAATGGTGATATTTATCCGGTAATCAATAACGCCACAGTCAACGGCGTTATTTCGACTTATTACCTGGATGATGGACTGCCTACTAACAGCAATAACAACAGCCTGACGATTAAAAACAGTACCATTCATGGTATGGTGACATCCGAATGTATGGCCACGGATTGTACTAATCGTACGGCTACCGACTATTACTACGATCGCCTGGCGATGAACGTTATTAATTCAACGATTGATGACAACTACGAACATTATACCTACAACGGTACATATAATGACGCAGCTGACACGCACGTAGTCGATGTTTATAATCTGGGTACGGCTATCACGCTGGATCAAGAAGTTGATCTGTCTATCTCCGCTAACTCTCATGTCGCTGGCATAACCCTGACTCAGGGTTATGATTGGGCAGATATTGACGATAACACCGTTAGCACTGGCGTAAACAGCGGTGAAGTGTTTAACAACACCCTCTCTGTCAGCGATTCTACTGTAACCTCGGGTTCATGGTCTGATGAAGGAACCTCCGGCTGGTTTGGTAATACCAGCAATGCAAGCGACTACAGCGGCTCTTATACCGCTGACGATATTGCATTAGCGGTTATTGCAAACCCAAATGCGGATAACGCGATGCAGACGACGGCCACGTTGAACAATTCCACGCTGATGGGCGACGTGCTGTTCTCCAGCAATTTCGATGAAAACTTCTTCCCGAACGGTGCTGATACTTACCGTGATACCGATGCAGACCTGGATACCAACGGCTGGGATGGTACTGACCGCCTGGATTTGACCCTGAACAATGGCAGTAAGTGGGTGGGGGCGGCAATGTCCGTGCACCAGGTTGACTCCGATGGTGACGGTGTTTATGACAGCTATGCTGCGGGTACTGAAGCTACAGCTAGTCTGATAGACATCACCGCTAACAGCCTGTGGCCGGATTCAACCTACGGCATCGATAACGACACGACCTCTTATGACGAAAATGGTCATGTGGTAGGTAATGAGGTTTATCAGAGCGGTCTGTTCAATGTCACGCTGAACGGTGCTTCACAGTGGGATACCACCAAAACGTCGTTGATTGATACGCTGAGCATTAACAGTGGTTCGGTTGTCAATGTTGGTGATTCTACCCTGATCTCCGACACTATTGGCTTGACTGGTGGTTCTGCACTGAACATCAATGAAGATGGTCATGTTGCAACGGATACTCTGTCTATCGACAACAGTACTGTAACGATTGCTGATGACGTATCTGCTGGTTGGAGCGTGGGTAATGCAGCGCTCTATGCAAACACCATTAACGTCACTAACAACGGCGTTCTGGATGTGGGCAACAGTACCGGTAATGCGTTGCAGGTTGATACCCTGAATTTGACCAGCTACACCGACGCTTATAATCATGTTAACGCGGGTGTTTTCGACATCAACAGTACTGACTATGTGCTGAATGCTGACCTGACTAACGATCGCACTAACGATAAATCTCAGTCTAACTACGGTTATGGCGTGATCGCGATGAACTCTGATGGTCATCTGACTATCAACGGTAACGGCGATTCCGATACCTCAGGCGATCAGTCTGAAGTTGATAACTATGGTGACCACGTTGCGGCGGCAACCGGTAACTATAAAGTTCGCATCGATAACGCTACTGGCGCAGGTTCTGTTGCTGATTACAAAGGTAACGAGCTGATCTACGTTAACGACACGAACAGCACTGCGACCTTCTCTGCAGCCAACAAAGCTGACCTGGGTGCTTACACCTATCAGGCGCAGCAGCAAGGTAACACCGTTGTTCTGCAGCAGATGGAACTGACAGACTACGCGAACATGGCGCTGAGCATCCCGTCTGCGAACACCAATATCTGGAACCTGGAACAAGATACCGTTGGTACTCGTCTGACTAACGCACGTCATGGTCTGGTTGATAACGGTGGTGCATGGGTAAGCTACTTCGGTGGTAGCTTCGATGCGGATAACGGCACCATTAACTACGATCAGGATGTTAACGGCATTATGGTCGGTGTTGATTCCAAAATTGATGGTAACAACGCTAAGTGGATTGTCGGTGCTGCAGCAGGCTTCGCGAAAGGTGATATGAGCGACCGTACCGGTCAGGTGGATCAGGACAGCCAGACTGCCTACATTTACTCTTCTGCTCGCTTTGCCAACAACATCTTTGTTGATGGTAACTTAAGCTACTCTCACTTCAACAACGATTTGTCTGCCAACATGAGCAACGGTCAGTATGTTGATGGCAGCACCTCTTCTGATGCCTGGGGCTTTGGCTTGAAACTGGGGTATGACCTGAAGCTGGGTGACGCAGGTTACGTAACGCCTTACGGCAGCATATCCGGTCTGTTCCAGTCTGGTGATGACTATAAGCTGAGCAACGACATGAAAGTTGACGGCCAGTCTTATGACAGCATGCGCTACGAACTGGGTGTAGATGCAGGCTATACCTTCGTCTACAGCGACGACCAGGCGCTGACTCCGTACTTCAAACTGGCCTACGTTTACGACGACTCTAACAACGATTCTGACGTAAACGGTGACTCTATCGACAACGGTGTAGAAGGTTCTGCGGTACGTGTTGGACTGGGTACTCAGTTCAGCTTTACCAAAAACTTCAGCGCGTACACCGATGCTAACTACCTCGGTGGTGGCGATGTTGATCAAGACTGGTCTGCAAACGTAGGTGTTAAATATACCTGGTAAGAACTATATTGCAGATAAAATAAGGTAATTTATTCGTAATAATGCCCGTCACGGATTTGACGGGCATTTATTGCAAGGAATGCGAAAATGTTATCTACAAATAAGCCGCTTGTGGAGTTTGGGAAGTTGGATAAGTGTTTATCTAAGTATGGTTAACATTTCGAATGTGATAATAAAAAACAAGTTATATATTCCAATGATATAAATAGTGATGATACCTTTATTATTTTAAGTGGTGTGGTTTCCTTGAGGAGAGGGGAGAATATTCTTGTCGGCATCGCGCAGGCTCCATTTATTATGGGGATTTCTGATGGTGTTATGAAAACAGAAGTGCAATACAGAATAATGACCGAAAGTCATTGTACGGGATACCATCTTCCTGCTACAAAAACGATTAATATCATTGAGCAATGCCAGCTTTGGCGCGAAGCTTTTTGCTGGTTGGCTTGGCAGCACTGTATACTTGAGCTTCGTGATCTGCAGTTAATAGGCAATAATTCCTACGATCAAATTCGCGCTACGCTGATATCCATGACGAAATGGGATGACGTTTTGCGTTCGCGTATTGGTGTAATGAACTATATTCATCAACGCACACGAATTTCACGCTCAGTGGTTGCTGAGATCCTCGCGGCATTGCGTAAAGGTGGCTACATTGAAATGAACAAAGGCAAACTGGTGAGTATTAACCGTTTGCCTTTTGAGTATTGAATCAGGAGGCAGGGATTACTTGCGGTTTGTTGCCGCTCAGTTCGCTCACCAGATTGTTGATTCCGTCGCTCATATTGGTAAAGCGGGTCAGTGGGGAGCGGGTCACAACGACAAAGGCGCCCACGTTTTGCTGCGGGATCATGGCCATATAGGTGATGAATCCACCGCCGCCACCTGTTTTTTGAATAATCCCCGGACGGCCATTCTTCGGTGCCATATAGACCCAGCCTAAACCCAGTGCATCGGCTTTGCCGGGAACGTCCATCCCAATTACTTTGGTTAACTGTGTGCGCTGGTAAATCAACGTCTGCATCCGGTCGGCCTGCTGGCTACGATGATAAAAATCAGAGGAGAGATACTGCTGCATCCAGCGCATCATATCGCCCGGCGTAGAATAGACGCCGCCGCTGCCCATGGCCGCCAGCGTATTGTTACACGGGCTGGCGCCTTTTTCCGCGACCATCAGGCGTGCGCACTGATCGGGTGACGGGGTAAAGGTGGTGTCTTTCATTCCGAGTGGACGGGTGATTTTCTCTTCAAACAACTGCGGATAAGGTTTGCCGGACGCGGTTCCCAGCGCATCGGCCAGCAGGTCAAACGCCAGGTTCGAATAGGATGCCTGCGAGCCTGGTGCGGCTTTTAGCGTTGCGGTAGAGAGATAGCTCCAGCGTTGTTCGCGAGTCGGCCAGACAAAGACCGGGCGTTTTGCCGCGCCGCCAGGCTGCTCGCGTGGCAGTGCGCTGGTGTGCGTCGCCAGATTCACCAGCGTGATAGGCGTTCCCTGATATGTCGGAACGCGTGCGCCTGGTGGTGCATATTTACTCAATGGATCGTTGAGTTTTACCGTACCCTGATCGAGTAATTTCACTAACATTTCACTGGTCATTAATTTGGTCAACGACGCAATGCGAATGACGGAATCCAACTGTGGGTGAACATTATTGCCGGGGCGCGTTTCACCAAAGCTACGAAACACGCGCTGATTACCATCAATCACCACAAGCGCCATCCCTGTAGCTCCGCTGCCGTAGAAAATATGATCGGCATACCGGTCGACGATGTCAGAGGCAAAGACGGGATCGGTTATAGGCTGTGCCGCCTGGACAGATGTCAATGACGCCGCACACAGCGCGGCAGAAAAAAGCAGACTACGTTTCAACGGTGGTGTCCATGAGTTAGAGGAAGTAAAAGATGACGTGCGTATGCGTATTTATACTACTCGTTGGCATATTGCAAAGCGCTTATCAGCCAATGATAGTGGGAAAAACGTAACGATGAGTAAACGTGGGCTTTTCCCGGAGAGTGGATGTTCGCTTTTGTGATCTCACGCTGTAATAATCTGAACATGCCGGAACGCTGTCGGTGTGAAAACCGCAGAAACAATTCTACAAAACCAGATAGCGAACTAAGTGCGTCGGTTCTGGTCACAATTGTCGGTTTCAGCTTGTGTTTTTTGGGCGTAAGCCGTCTTGTCGCGGTAAACCACCGTGGCAAATGCACAGCAGTCGTCATAACGATAAGAAGTTAGCAGGAGAGCACTATGTTTAAGTCTTTTTTCCCAAAGCCGGGGCCGTTCTTTATTTCGGCATTTATTTGGGCACTGGTCGCAGTTGTATTTTGGCAGGCTGGTGGGGGAGCCTGGGTTGCACAGATTACCGGCGCATCGGGGGACGTACCGATTAGCGCAGCGCGATTCTGGTCGCTCGATTATCTGATTTTTTATGCGTACTACATTCTGTGCGTTGGCGTGTTCGCGCTGTTTTGGTTTATCTACAGTCCGCACCGCTGGCAGTACTGGTCAATACTCGGTACCTCGCTGATTATCTTCGTCACCTGGTTTCTGGTTGAAGTCGGCGTCGCCGTCAACGCCTGGTATGCGCCGTTCTATGACCTGATTCAAACCGCGCTCAGCACGCCGCATAAGGTGAAAATTGAGCAGTTCTATCAGGAAGTGGGGATCTTTCTCGGGATTGCGCTGATAGCCGTCGTCATTGGCGTGATGAACAACTTCTTCGTCAGCCATTACGTCTTCCGCTGGCGTACCGCGATGAACGAACATTATATGGCGCACTGGCAGCATCTGCGTCATATCGAAGGTGCGGCGCAGCGTGTGCAGGAAGACACCATGCGTTTCGCTTCCACGCTGGAAGACATGGGCGTGAGTTTTATTAACGCGATTATGACGCTGATTGCCTTCCTGCCGGTACTGGTTACGCTCTCTGCGCATGTCCCGGATCTGCCGATTGTTGGACATATTCCCTACGGTCTGGTGATTGCCGCGATTGTCTGGTCGTTGATGGGGACCGGGTTGCTGGCCGTGGTGGGGATCAAACTGCCTGGGCTGGAGTTCAAAAATCAGCGGGTGGAAGCAGCGTACCGTAAAGAGCTGGTGTACGGTGAAGATGATGGTAATCGTGCGACGCCGCCGACGGTTCGCGAGCTGTTCCACGCGGTGCGTCAAAACTACTTTCGCCTCTATTTTCACTATATGTACTTCAATATCGCCCGTATTCTTTACCTGCAGGTTGATAACGTTTTCGGCTTGTTCCTGCTGTTTCCATCGATTGTTGCCGGTACGATTACGCTCGGTTTGATGACGCAAATCACCAACGTGTTTGGTCAGGTACGCGGCTCGTTCCAGTATTTGATTAATTCGTGGACGACGCTGGTTGAACTGATGTCTATCTATAAGCGTCTGCGCAGTTTCGAACGTGAACTGGATGGTCAGGAAATTCAGGCTGTTACCCATACGCTTAGCTAACAAAAGGAGATGTTATGTCGACGGTTTCCCGTCTTTACCCCTTGTCTGGTCTGGCCGCATTGGTGTTGGTGGGATGTAGTAGCCAACCCGCGCAGCCGTTAAAAAAAGGGGAGAAAGCCGTCGATGTGGCGAGCGTGGTGCGCCAGAAAATGCCTGCCAGTGTGAAAGACCGGGACGCGTGGGCGCAGGACCTGGCGAAAACGTTTGCCAGCCAGAAGCTGGCACCGACGGTCGAAAATATCTGTTCGGTGCTGGCGGTGGCGCAGCAGGAGTCCAACTATCAGGCCGATCCGGTTGTCCCGAATTTAAGTAAAATAGCCTGGAAAGAGATTGACCGTCGCGCCGAGCGTATGCATATCCCGGTGTTTTTGGTTCATACCGCACTGAAGATTAACTCGCCAAATGGGAAAAGTTATAGCGAGCGTCTGGATTCGGTGAAGACGGAAAAGCAGCTTAGCGCCATTTTTGATGATTTCATCAATATGGTGCCGATGGGGCAGACGTTGTTTGGTTCGCTCAACCCGGTGCATACCGGGGGACCGATGCAGGTCAGCATTGCGTTTGCCGAACAGCATACTTCCGGGTATCCGTGGAAAATGGAAGGAACGGTACGTCAGGAAGTCTTCACCCTGCGCGGTGGACTCTGGTTCGGCACGTATCACTTGCTGAATTACCCGGCGAACTATAGCGCGCCCATCTTCCGTTTCGCGGATTTTAATGCGGGATGGTACGCCAGCCGTAATGCGGCGTTTCAGAATGCCGTCAGCAAAGCCAGTGGTGTGAAGCTGGCGCTGGATGGGGATTTGATTCTCTACAACAGCAAAGAACCGGGTAAAACGGAGCTGGCAGTACGCAAGCTTGCCGGGAAGCTGGGGATGAGTGAGAGCGATATCCATCGTCAGTTGCAAAAAGGCGACAGCCTGGCTTTTGAGGACACCGCGCTGTACGAGAAGATGTATAAGCTGGCGGAAGCGAAGGCAGGAAAAGCGTTACCACGGGAAATGCTGCCAGGTATTCAACTGGAAAGCCCGAAGATTACGCGTAATTTGACCACGGCATGGTTTGCTAAACGCGTGGATGATCGTCGGGCGAAGTGTATGGGTCAGTCATCGTTGTGATGACGATGGCGCCAGCGCACCACCGCCGCGATGACGCCAAGGATAAGGCATCCAGTGAGGAAGGGAATCAGTCCAAACAGGGTGCCGACGCCTAAGCCAATCTCAACGCGTGGGCGTCCGGTCTCTTGCATCTGTAGCTGCATCAGTTCTTCATAGATACCGGGCGCATGGGCTAACAGATTTAAAACCTGAGCTCCGGCCCAGAAGCAAAACAGCACAAAAACGGCATACGCAATGTTGCCGGGCAGAGAGGAGGTATCTCGATGCTTGCCCTTAAACAGGGATTTTGAGAGCGTAAAATCAGCCATAGGGACCTCCAGAAATATCCTGCGTTGTCGATCATACCAGTAACTGACAGTGAGTCTGACAGGTGATCGGGATTGTCAATATCAGAATGATGGTAATTTCAGGTAGAGATTATTCCTGGATTTTGGTTTTTTGTTGAGCGTCACAAATATGTAACCTTAAGTTAAATTAACTCACATTTCAGAATTTCCGCACAGGACACAGACGCCCACAGGGAAATGTGCGAGGATGCTGCTCAACGATGTACTTCCACCGGAGTTGTTATGAACCTGCCTGTAAAAATTCGCCGCGACTGGCACTATTACGCGTTTGCCATTGGGCTGATCTTTATTTTGAATGGCGTGGTGGGATTATTGGGGTTTGAAGCGAAAGGATGGCAAACCTATGCGGTGGGGCTGGTTACGTGGGTGATTAGCTTTTGGCTCGCGGGACTTATTATTCGCCGCCGTGTCGATGAGGATGAAGACGTCAAGGATGCCCAATAGTTATCGGGCATCCTGTCTGTTTTTACATGCTGGTTTTCAGCGCGCTATCGGCAGCGTGGCGCTCCAGCGCCAGCTCGATCAGACGTGTGATCAGATCGGTATAGCCTAAGCCGCTGGCCTGCCACAGTTTGGGATACATACTGATGTTGGTAAAGCCTGGCAGCGTGTTGATCTCGTTGATCACCACATCATTCTCTGCGGTCAGGAACACATCCACCCGCGCCATCCCGGCGCAACCCAGCGTCTGGTAGGCCTGAATAGCGATCTCACGGATCTTGTCGTTAATTTCTGGCGCAATTGCCGCCGGAACCACGACTTTGGCCCCGTTATCGTCAATATATTTGGTGTCGTAGGCGTAGAAATCGCTGTTCAGGACGATCTCGCCACAGGTGCTGGCCTGCGGGTGATCGTTTCCCAGTACCGCACATTCGATCTCGCGGCCTTTGATCCCTTGTTCCACCACCACTTTATGATCGAACTCAAACGCCAGTGCTACAGCCTGGTCGTATTGCGCTTCGCTGGTGACTTTGCTGACGCCAACGGATGATCCCTGATTGGCTGGCTTCACAAACAGCGGCAGGCCCAGACGCGATTCGACCTCAGCAAAGCTGATGGCATTGCGATTGGCGCGGGTGAGCGTAATAAATGGCGCGATGTTTAATCCGGCATCGCGCAGCAGACGTTTGGTGACGTCTTTATCCATGCAGGCCGCAGAGCCCAGCACATCAGAACCGACGAACGGTAAATTCGCCACGCGCAGCATGCCTTGCAGTGAACCATCTTCACCCAGCGTGCCGTGCACGATAGGGAAAATAACATCGACCGTAGGCAGTGGCTGACCGTTTTGAGCATCGATCAGTTGCTGTTCTTGTTTACCCGGTACCTGCGCCAGACTGGTCGCGGAAGGACGCAACGCAATGCGTGCCGGATCGTCAGCGTTGAGCAGATAGTTGCTGGCATCGCTAACGTGCCACTGCCCTTGTTTATCAATACCTAACAGCACAACGTCAAAGCGAGTCTTGTCGATGGCATCGACAATATTTTTTGCCGATTGCAATGACACTTCATGTTCCGCTGATTTACCACCAAATACGATTCCTACTCGCAACTTTGCCATCTTAAAAACCCATTCCTTGAATGCAAAGCACATACATTACCACGACAAAACGCAGGATTCCTCGGCTTCTGGCAGATTGTTTTGGTGGATTCCCTGGGAATGAATACGCACAAATCTACAGGCCATGTTCGAAGCATAATCCCCTGCGTATAATGTGGGTTTGATGTGATGAATATCACAAATATGATGAGCGGGGAGATAAAATACTAAACTGTGAAACATCGCACCTCTGGACCCTCGTTTGCAGGCGTAATTTGTTAAGCTGCTCGCAGTTTTCAGCTACTTACCGTTATGAGTCCTTATGGAATCCTGGAGAGTTAACCTTATTTCCGTGTGGTTCGGTTGCTTTTTCACCGGACTGGCGATCAGCCAAATCCTGCCTTTTCTACCGCTCTATATCTCCCAACTGGGAGTCACCTCGCACGAAGCGCTCTCAATGTGGTCCGGGCTAACGTTTAGCGTCACGTTTCTTATTTCTGCCATTGTTTCACCGATGTGGGGCAGTTTAGCTGACCGTAAAGGGCGTAAGCTGATGCTGTTACGGGCCTCGCTGGGCATGGCCATTGCCATTTTGCTGCAGGCATTTGCAACGAACGTCTGGCAGCTTTTTCTGCTGCGAGGAGTGATGGGGTTAACGTCGGGATATATTCCTAATGCGATGGCGTTGGTGGCGTCGCAAGTCCCGCGCGAGCGTAGTGGCTGGGCGTTGAGCACGCTCTCCACGGCGCAAATTAGTGGGGTGATTGGCGGGCCGCTGATGGGCGGTTTTATTGCTGACCATGTTGGCTTACGTGCGGTATTTTGCATTACCGCCGCGCTGTTGGTGGTGAGTTTTTTGGTCACACTGTTCTTAATTAAAGAGGGTGTCCGTCCGGCGATTAAAAAAAGCGAGCGTTTAAGCGGAAAAGCTGTTTTTGCTTCGTTACCGTATCCCGCGCTGGTCATTAGCCTGTTTTTTACCACCATGGTGATTCAACTGTGTAACGGCTCTATTGGCCCCATTTTGGCGCTGTTTATCAAATCGATGGTGCCAGATAGCTCAAATATCGCTTTTCTCAGCGGGTTGATTGCCTCTGTTCCTGGCATATCCGCTTTGATTTCAGCACCACGTCTTGGAAAACTGGGGGACAGAATTGGTACTGAACGGATTCTAATGGCAACGCTTATCTTCGCCGTGGTGCTGTTTTTCGCCATGTCATGGGTTACCACTCCGTTGCAATTAGGGATATTACGTTTTCTGCTCGGCTTTGCCGATGGTGCAATGCTGCCTGCGGTGCAAACGCTCTTAGTGAAATACTCCAGCGAGCAGATTACCGGGCGCATCTTTGGGTATAACCAGTCGTTTATGTACCTTGGAAACGTCGCTGGACCCTTGATGGGTGCAACCGTATCGGCAATGGCGGGTTTCCGCTGGGTCTTTATCGCCACCGCGAGCATTGTGCTTATTAATATCTGGCAACTGGCTATCGCGTTGCGACGCCGGCGTCTCGCTCGCTGAATAGGGGATTAACAACGCGGGTTGCCCGCGTTGTTAATCCATAATTGAAGATTATATATCTGGGTGACTATTAATCTCCTTACCCTTTTATATTGAATTATTCTGCAGAAAGTGTCATTCCCCCTTATTTTGTGTTGTGATTGTTTTCGCAAAACGTTTTATTTCTGCAATAAATACAACTTTCATCCTCTAGGAAGTTGTGAGTCTTAGTGATAACGTGGCCTTTATTTGGTTAAGGGAATACGAAAATGAAAAATCTCATCACTGAGTTGTTACTTAAGCTCGCCCAAAAAGAAGAAGAGTCGCAAGACCTGGCCGCACAAGTCGCAACGTTAGAGCGGGTCATCATGGAAATGCTGCGCAATATGGCAGCAAATGAGCAGCAAACACTGATTCGTCAAATAGAAGGTGCGCTGGCAGGGGTAAGTCAAATGCCCGCATTTCTAACGACGATGCAAAGTGCTGGCGAGAACTTACCCAAAACGTGTTGAGATATCTGCAGATACTGATCCACGAATTATCATAAAAGTGTCACATCAAATACTTATAGTCGCTTTGTTTTAATTTTACCGTATTTGTACATGGAGAAAATAAAGTGAAACAAAGCGCACTCGCTATTGCCCTGTTACCCTTGCTGTTTACCCCGGTTATTTATGCAGAAACATCTACCGTAGTGGTTATGGATAATCGTGCCGCACAGGGAGATATCACCACTCCGGGTGGCGCACGTCGATTAACGACTGATCAAACGGCAGCACTACGAGATTCTCTGAGCGATAAACCAGCCAAAAATATTATTTTATTGATCGGCGATGGTATGGGGGACTCGGAAATTACCGCTGCGCGAAATTATGCTGAAGGCGCGGGTGGTTTTTTTAAAGGTATTGATGCGTTACCCCTGACCGGACAATACACGCACTACGCGTTGGATAAAAAAACGGGTAAACCTGACTATGTGACCGATTCTGCAGCTTCTGCGACGGCATGGACGACCGGGGTTAAAACATATAATGGTGCGCTGGGCGTTGATATTCACGAAAACGATCACGCCACTATTCTGGAAATGGCCAAAGCTGCCGGTCTGGCGACAGGCAATGTATCCACTGCTGAATTACAGGATGCCACCCCCGCCGCGCTGGTTGCGCATGTGACGTCGCGTAAATGTTACGGTCCGAGCGTCACCGCTGAGAAATGCCCGACGAATGCGCTGGAAAAAGGCGGTAAAGGCTCAATCACCGAACAATTATTGAATGCCCGCGCTGATGTTACGCTGGGGGGCGGGGCAAAAACCTTTGCTGAGAACGCTGCAGCGGGCGAGTGGCAGGGTAAAACGCTGCGTGAGCAGGCTCAAGCTCGTGGTTATCAGATGGTCAGTGATACCGCGACGCTGGCAGCCATTACCGAAGCGAATCAGGATAAACCGCTGTTAGGCTTGTTCTCTGACGGCAACATGCCGGTACGCTGGGAAGGGCCAAAAGCGTCTTACCACGGTAATCTTGATAAGCCAGTCGTGACCTGTACGCCAAATCCAAAACGTAACGACACGGTGCCAACGCTTGCCCAGATGACGGATAAAGCGATTGAGCTATTGAGCAAGAATGAAAAAGGCTTTTTCCTGCAGGTAGAAGGCGCGTCCATCGATAAGCAGGATCACGCCGCAAACCCGTGCGGTCAGATTGGTGAAACGGTCGATCTGGATGAAGCCGTACAGCGCGCACTGGCCTTCGCGAAGAAAGACGGCAACACGCTGGTCGTCGTGACCGCTGACCACGCGCATGCCAGCCAGATTGTTGCGCCAGACACCAAAGCCCCAGGCCTGACTCAGGCGCTGAATACCAAAGATGGCGCGGTGATGGTTATCAGCTATGGTAACTCGGAAGAGGAATCACAGGAGCATACTGGCAGCCAACTGCGTATTGCTGCCTATGGCCCGCATGCGGCGAATGTGGTTGGCCTGACCGACCAGACCGACCTGTTTTACACGATGAAAGCGGCGTTAGGGCTGAAGTAACCTGCTATTTGGTCACTTAATTTTAAAAATGAGGTGGCTATTTCTGCGTCAGCAACCAGACTTACTACACGTCATCCTTCAAGCAGCCAACATCGAGGTCGCTTGAAAGGTGACGTGTAGAGTGAATACTCACAACAGGATGGTGCTATGAAAATAACATTGCTCGTTACCCTATTATTTGGCCTGGTTTTCTTAACTACTGTCGGCGCTGCCGAGAAGACGTTAACCCCGCAACAACAGCGTATGACCACCTGCAACCAGCAGGCGACGGCGCAGACCTTAAAAGGGGATGCCCGGAAGACATATATGAGTGATTGCCTGAAAAACAGTAAGTCTGCGTCTGATGAAAAGAGCCTGACGCCGCAGCAGCAGAAAATGCGTGAATGCAACGTTCAGGCAACAGAGCAGTCACTGAAAGGCGATGATCGTAAAAAATTTATGAGCGCTTGCCTGAAAAAAGCTGCGTAATACATACGGGTGAGCGGATAAAATCGCTCACCCGAAATATCATACTTCCGCCGCCAGACCCCTTTCTATAATTTGGGAAATTTGTTTCAGAATATTCCCAAATACGATGAATGATGAAAACTTTTATCAAAAGAAGGCCGTACCGAATGAAGCATTTATATCGCTTCATCAAAACGACCACCAACGTTCCGGTCTGCGATTTGCCCGACGGATAAGGCTGCCTCGCGCAGTCGGGCTGGGGGGAATGTTTTTCCCCATCGCGTCGGTATTAGTCTCGCAACCCATAACCGGAGGTTGGTGGCTATTACTGGTGGGATGGGCGTTTGTCTGGCCACACCTGGCGTGGCAGTTGGCGAGCAAAGCGGAAGATCCGCTGTACAGTGAATTTACGAATATTAAAGCCGATGCGATCCTCGCTGGCATGTGGATGGGGATCATGGGGGTAAACCTGCTGCCATCCACGGCGCTGTTGATGATTATCTGCATCAACCTGATGGGCGCAGGTGGGGTGCGATTATTCATCGCTGGCGTCGTGTTGATGGTGGTTTCATGCC
Source organism: Citrobacter sp. Igbk 14 (assembly GCF_028069825.1). NCBI lineage: Bacteria > Pseudomonadati > Pseudomonadota > Gammaproteobacteria > Enterobacterales > Enterobacteriaceae > Citrobacter > Citrobacter sp. Igbk 14. The sequence goes on along the minus strand of NZ_JANEWM010000016.1, from coordinate 57,310 downwards.
TGGTGACGCTACAGTTAACGGATATTCCGGTCGTGTTTAGCAGTACGCAACTGAGCGTGCTGTTGTCGCTGCCGGTACTGGTGATTTATCCGCTACTGTTTGCCTGGGTTAGCTACCAGACGGTGATCAAATTGGCGGAGCATAAACGCCGCCTGCAGGTAATGAGTACGCGGGATGGAATGACCGGAGTTTATAACCGGCGCCATTGGGAGCTACTGCTGCGCAATGAATTTGATAATTGCCGTCGTCAGCAACGTGATGCCACGCTGCTTATTATCGATATCGACCATTTTAAGAGCATCAATGATACCTGGGGTCATGACGTTGGGGATCAGGCGATTGTTGCGCTGACGCGTCAGTTGCAAATGACGCTGCGCGGCAGTGATGTGATTGGGCGTTTTGGTGGTGATGAGTTTGCGGTAATTATGTGCGGTACACCTGCAGCCAGCGCAATCGCGGCGATGTCGCGCGTCCATGAAAGACTTAGCCAGTTACGCTTGTCCTGTGCTCCGCAAGTAGCCCTGCGGATTAGCGTCGGTGTTGCTCCGCTGACTTCTGAAACAGAGCACTATCGGGAATGGTTGAAGTCAGCGGATATGGCGCTTTACAAAGCAAAGAATGCCGGACGTAACCGTACTGAAGCGGCGGCCTGACGTCCGACTTGCACTCAGGATTTGCTGAGTTTCTCTGATTGTTCCATGCACTTAACCATCGCTTCGATGACTGACGAACGGAAGCCGCGTTCTTCGAGGACGCGCACTGCCTCAATGGTGGTTCCGCCAGGCGAGCACACCATATCTTTCAGTTCTCCGGGATGTTTACCCGTTTCCAGTACCATCTTCGCCGATCCCATGACCGCCTGTGCCGCGAATTTATAGGCTTGTGCGCGTGGCATGCCACCCTGAACGGCGGCATCCGCCATGGCTTCGATAAACATAAACACATATGCCGGGGCTGAACCGCTGACGCCAACGACCGGGTGAATCATCGATTCTGCGATGACTTCGGCTTCGCCAAAGCAGCGGAAAATATTCAACACATCAGCAGTATCTTCCGGTGTTACCAGCGCATTTGGGGTGACGGACGTCATTCCTGCATTGACCAGTGACGGCGTGTTAGGCATTGCGCGGATAATTTTACGGTCATGACCCAGTGCGCGGGCGAGCTGATCGAGAGTGACGCCCGCTGCAATGGATACCACCAGAGAATCTTTGTTCAGGCTGGAGGTGATTTCACTCAGCACCTTAATCATGATACCAGGCTTCACGGCGCCAAAGACAATATCTGCGATCTGCGCGACTTCTTGCGCAGACTGCGCCGCATTTATGCCGTACTGATCGTGCAGTGCTGCGACTTTATCGGGAGAGGGGGTATAGACCCAGATTTGTCCGGGGAGTACCTGGCCGCTGGCGATCAGGCCGCCAAGAATCGCTTTACCCATATTACCGCAGCCGATAAAACCAATTTTCTTGTCCATCTTGTCACTCCCTATGCGTGATATTCATTGTTTTATACCCGTTATTCTTCAATTCACTTGAATTATTTAGGGTAAATCTGGGAAAGCTAAGCTTAGCGCGGAATGAAGGTGTTCAGAAGGAGAAACAGCGCTTTGCCTGAAAGTAAAAGCACGAGACAATGTGCAATTGCACATGTGTCTGGAGGTGTTATGACGATTTGGGTGGATGCGGATGCGTGTCCGAATGTGATTAAAGACATTTTATATCGGGCTTCCGAGCGGATGCAGATGCCGCTCATTTTGGTCGCCAATCAGAGTTTGCGCGTTCCGCCTTCGCGTTTTATCCGCACCTTACGTGTTCCTGCCGGGTTTGATGTCGCCGATAACGAAATTGTGCGCCAGTGTAGCGCGGGAGACCTGGTTGTCACGGCGGATATCCCGCTGGCCTCTGAAGTCATTGAAAAAGGCGCTGCGGCACTCAACCCTCGCGGTGAACGCTATACCGAGGCGACGATCCGTGAACGTCTGACGATGCGTGATTTTATGGATACGCTGCGTGCCAGCGGGATCCAGACCGGGGGGCCTGACAGCCTTTCACCGCGTGACAGGCAACATTTTGCGGCAGAACTGGACAAGTGGTGGCTGGAAGTTCAACGTAGAAAATAATAACTGTAATTTATTTTTTACACTTTCTTCGTTGTGAATTCTTGTTATAGTAGGGTTTAATCGATTTTATCGCCTTATTGGAATTTATTCTTTACACTTTGGCGATGTACTAGTTTGATGGTATGATTATAACTTTAACAGCATCAGATCCCGCTTACCTGCGGTTCTCTGGGGAACTTCTGTGATGACACAACCGCTTTATCTTGTTGGCCCCCGGGGGTGTGGTAAGACGACAACCGGTATGGCGCTGGCGAAAGCCATCGACTTTCAGTTCGTTGATACCGATCGTTGGTTGCAATCACACGTGCAGATGACGGTGGCTGAAATTGTTGAAAGAGAAGGATGGGAAGGTTTTCGCGCCCAGGAAACGACCGCCTTGCAGGCCGTTACGGCCCCCTCAACTGTCGTGGCGACTGGCGGCGGTATTATTCTTACTGAATATAATCGTCACTACATGCGTAGTCACGGCATGGTCATCTATTTAAACGCACCGGTATCGGTACTGGTAAACCGCCTGGAAGTGGCGCCTGAGGAAGGATTGCGCCCGACGTTAACCGGCAAGCCATTAACCGAAGAAGTGCAGGAAGTTCTTGAGCAGCGCGATGCGCTGTATCGTGAAGCGGCGCATTATATTGTTGATGCGACGAATGAACCTTCGCAGGTTGTGGCCGATATTCTTGCGATACTGTCGCAAGCCCGGTCACGGCTACAGGGCGGAGCTTATTGTTAAGGGCTGCCCGATATAGACCGACCTTTCCACGCTATCCCAGGCGCGCAGACAAATTATCTGTCCTCTGCCAGAGCGTGCCTGTATCACAATTTTCGAACCTCCCGGTATACCGCGGAAAGTGAAAATTAAGCGATAACAATATAGTACTGGAATGATTTGGAATCTTTACACTATGCATCGCCGATCTGCTGCTACGCTTTTGAGCATTTGTAGCGCAGGTCAGCACCCGGCATTTGTCCGGGAATTCACAGCAAAGTAAGAAGACGGTGGAGCAACAAATGAGTACGTCGTTGGCTATCCTCACGATTGGTGTTGTGCCGATCTGTGAGGTGTTACCGCTCCTGACGGAATATATCGATGAACAACACATTACTCACCACAGCCTGCTGGGACAGATGCGGCGAGAAGATGTGATGGCCGAGTATGCGGTCTCGCCCGGCGAAGATTTGTTATTGACGCTGCTGAGCGACCATCAACTGGCTCATGTCTCGCGCCAGAAAGTCGAGCGCGATTTGCAAAGTATTGTTGAAGTGCTGGATAACCAGGGGTTTGACGTTATTTTGCTGATGAGCACGGCCTCAATTTCCCGCCTGACGGCCCGCAATAGTATCCTGCTGGAGCCTTTACGAATTATTCCTCCCCTGGTGGCCTCAATTGTTGAAGGGCATCAGGTTGGGGTGATTGTGCCGGTCGCCGAATTGCTCCATGCCCAGGAACAAAAATGGCAGGTGCTACAGACGCCCCCTGTCTATGCCGTGGCAAACCCGATTCACGGTTCTGAACAACAGCTGATTGATGCCGGAAAAGATCTGCTTGAGCAGGGGGCGGATGTGATCATGCTGGATTGTTTGGGGTTTAACCAACGCCATCGTGATTTACTGCAAAAGTCGCTGGATGTCCCGGTTCTTCTGTCTAACGTACTGATTGCCCGACTGGCATCCGAGTTGCTCGCTTAATTTTGCGTGACAGCTACAACGTCAGGCCCCTATATTGGTTATCAACTTAATCACGAGATAGGGCCAGTTGTATGCTTCAAAGTAATGAATACTTTTCCGGCAAAGTAAAATCGATTGGTTTTACCAGCAGCAGTACTGGCCGCGCCAGCGTTGGCGTTATGGCGGAAGGTGAATACACCTTTGGTACAGCGGCACCTGAAGAGATGACGGTGGTAAGCGGTGCGTTAAATGTGTTACTGCCGGGGGAAACTGAGTGGAAAGTGTATGCCGCAGGGGACGTGTTTAACGTACCGGGCAACAGCGAATTTCATCTGCAAGTGGCAGAGCCAACATCCTATCTTTGCCGCTATTTGTAATTGTTTAGTGCCTGATAGTACTCACTTATCTGGCCTACGCCTATTGTAGGCCAGATAAGTCGTAAGGGGTGGCATCGGGTAATACGACGTCACTCAGCGCTGTGCTTCGCCGCCTAAACCTTCCACCAGGCTTTTAATCAACGCGGCCAGTTCACCCGTCATCAGGATGAAATCGGCATCAAAACGTTGAGCATAGTCTTCACGGTCGATGTCTTCATTTTGATCGCGCAGTTCATCGCTGAACTTCAGACGCTTAATGGAACCGTCGTCGCACATGACAAACTGAATACGCTGCTGCCAGTCGAGCGCCAGCTTGGTGACCAGTTTGCCTGCTTCGATGTGTACGGCAATTTCATCGCAAACCAGATCCTGTTTCTTCGCGCGGATCACGCCACCATCTTCCAGCATCGCTTTCAGTTCGGCTTCATCCAGTAACTGGAAACCTTGCGCCGTCGTGCCGGAACGGACCCATTCGGTCAGCGTCAGTTCGATTGGGTTTTCCATCGTCAACGGGACAACCGGCAGTGAACCGAGGCTTTTACGCAGCAGTGCCAGCGTGTCCTCTGCTTTCTTTGCGCTGGCACAGTCGACAATGATCAGGTCATTGACGGTGTCGATCCACATCATTGTCTGGCTGAAGCGGCTAAAGGCGCGCGGCAGCAATGAGTGCAACACTTCATCTTTCAGCGAGTCTTTTTCGGTCTTTTTGAGCTTGCGACCCTGCTCAGCTTCCAGTTTGGCTATTTTTGCTTCCAGCGCCTGTTTGATAACCGGCGACGGCAGAATTTTTTCTTCTTTGCGGGCGCAGATAATAATTTGGCCATTGGCGGTATGCGTTAATGCATCGCTGTGCGATCCCATCGGCGGAACCCAGCCCATTTTTGCCATATCCTGGCTACCGCAAGGGGTGAATGTCATTGATGCCAGCTGTTTTTCCATCTCTTCGGCACGCAAAGAAACATCGCGGCTAAGACGGTAAACCATTAAATTTTTGAACCACAGCATGATAATTTCCACGGCCTTGTCGTTAAATCCAGCGGGCATGATAGCGAATTGTCGCTATGCTTGCATTGTTAATCGGGAAGAGGAGTAAACCGTGCGTATAGGTATCGATTTAGGCGGTACGAAAACGGAAGTTATCGCGCTTGGCGATGCGGGTGAGCAGCTTTTTCGCTATCGCCTGCCGACGCCGCGTGATGATTATCGACAAACCATAGAAACCATCGCCGCGCTGGTGGAGATGGCGGAAAAAGCTACCGGGAAGACGGGCACCGTGGGGATGGGCATTCCCGGTTCAATTTCGCCTTATACCGGGGTGGTGAAAAATGCCAACTCGACCTGGCTCAATGGACAACCCTTTGACAAAGACCTGAGTACGCGACTGAACCGTGAAGTCCGCCTGGCAAACGATGCTAACTGCCTGGCGGTGTCTGAAGCGGTCGATGGCGCAGCCGCGGGAGCGCAGACCGTGTTTGCGGTGATAATTGGTACCGGCTGTGGTTCCGGTGTGGCGCTCAATGGCCGGGCGCATACCGGTGGTAATGGCACGGCGGGCGAGTGGGGGCATAATCCACTGCCGTGGATGGATGATGATGAGTTGCGCTATCGACAAGAGGTGCCTTGCTATTGCGGTAAACAAGGCTGCATCGAAACCTTTATCTCAGGGACGGGTTTTGCCACTGATTATCATCGCCTGAGCGGAAATCCGCTAACAGGCAGTGACATTATCCGTCTGGTAAACGAACAGGATGCGCTGGCGGAACAGGCGCTGAGTCGGTACGAATTACGTCTGGCGAAATCGCTAGCGCATGTGGTGAATATTCTCGATCCGGATGTCATTGTGCTGGGCGGGGGAATGAGCAATATCGACAGGCTGTACCAAAACGTTCCGTCACTGATTAAGCAGTTTGTTTTTGGCGGTGAGTGTGAAACGCCTCTGCGCAAGGCGTTACACGGTGACTCCAGTGGTGTGCGCGGCGCGGCCTGGCTGTGGCCGCAGGCATAAACGTTTACGTCGCGGGTGCAACCTGTTGCACACCGCGCTTCAGACGACCATAGATCAGCAGTGATGACATCGCGGAAAAAGACAGTAGCGCCGCAGGGATCGTGACGTAGTTGTAGGCAAAGCCCAGCGTCAACATTAAGCCGCCGAAGTAAGCGCCAATTGCGCTACCCAGATTAAAGGCCATTTGCCCTCCGGCCGCGCCCAGCAGTTCACCGCCCTTTGCGTTTTGCAGCAGTAAAATTTGCAGCGGTGCTGATAGCGCAAATAGTCCCGCACAGCAAATAAAGGCGAACGTCAGCGAGGCGGCTTTGATGCCGCCGAATGCAAACAGCAGCAGCAGGGCCACTACAATCACAAAATCGGTTACTACCGCAATGCGTAGCGGCGTGTAGCGACCAGACAGTCGTCCGCTCAGCAAGTTGCCCAACACCATCCCCAGCCCAACCAGCATCATGATGAAAGTCATCAGCGTTTCGGAGAAACCAGAGATGTACATCATGTAGGGTTTTACGTAGCTGAACCAGGCAAAAACACCGGCGTTCCCAAACATGGTGGCGGAGAAAATGAGCCACGGTGCGGGACTTTTCAGAAAGTGAAATTGCTCGCGTAGCCTGCCTTTTGCTTCGTCGCGGAGGTTGGGTACCCAAAACATAACCGACAGAATAACGGCGATGTTAAACACGGCAATCAGCAGGAACGTGTAGCGCCAGCTAAACGTCTGACTCAGCCAGGTGCCAACGGGAATGCCAATCAGATTGGCGACGGTCATGCCGGAAATCATACCCGCTACGGCAGCGGTGACTTTACCAGGACGCGCCAGCTTTGACAGGATAATCGCGCCGACGCCAAAAAATGCCCCGTGTGGAAACCCGGAGACCAGCCGACCTACCGCCAGCATAAAATAGCTGGAAGAGAGGGTGAAGATGGCGTTACCGACCACACACAGAGTGACCAGAAACAGCAGAATATGCTTGAGCGAAAAACGATTGGAAAACACGGCAATAATGGGGGCGCCGATGACAACGCCAAAGGCGTAAAACGAAATCATATGGCCAGCATCGGGGATGGAAATGCCCACGTCACGCGCCAGTTCGGTTAATACACCCATAATGCCAAACTCGGCCATGCCCAGCCCAAACGTCCCGAGGGCTAAAGAGAAAATGACTTTTTTCATACTACCTGCCAACAATAAAGACGCAGGATGTGCGCCACAGCGCCGAATGCTCGCCGCCAATAAAGGGATAGCTTGCGGATAAGAAAAAGAGATTGCCATTTCATATCCGTCTTTGTGTATTCACGATCGTGCTATGTATTATGCCGGATGGTGCTTACGCACATCCGGCTCGTGAATCCACATCCGTTGGTTGATTACTCCACCGCAAACATCTTATCGAGTTTGCTGTAGCCTAATCCGTTGATTTTTTTAACCTTGATCTGCACGGGAATACGTTCTTTCATCGCTTCGACGTGGCTTATCACGCCAATGGTTTTGCCAGTGGCGTTCAGGGCATCCAGCGCGTCGAGGGCGGTATCCAGTGTTTCGCTATCCAGCGTGCCAAAGCCTTCATCGAGGAACAGGGAGTCAATGCGTGTTTTGTGACTGACCAGGTCGGACAGCGCCAGCGCCAGCGCCAGGCTCACGAGGAAGCTCTCGCCGCCGGAGAGCGTGCGGGTATCACGCACGGCATCGGCCTGCCAGGTATCCACCACTTCGAGTTCCAGCGCCTCACTGGCCTTGCGTTGCAACAGATAGCGACCGTGCAGGCGGGTCAGCTGATTGTTGGCCAACCAGACCAGGTTATCCAGCGTCAGTCCCTGGGCAAATTTGCGGAATTTATCACCTTCTTTCGAGCCGATCAGCGCATTCAGGTAGCCCCAGTCTTCGACCTGCAGTGAGGCCTTTTCAATCTCTTGCATCAGGGTCTGCTGCTGCTGGCGGTTTTCGGCATCCTGCCTGAGCTGCTGGCGAATTTCACCCTGGCGCGTAGTGTTATCCCGCAGTTGTTGCGTGAGCTGTGCCAGTGCATCGCGAAGATAGTCCACGGTGAGTGTGAGATCCGCGCCGACAGGCGGTTGCTGCTGATGCGTTGCCAGCGCCTGCTGAGCCTGGTTAAGCAGCGTTTGCGCTTGTTGTAGCTGGCCTTCCAGCGACTGCTTAAGCTGCTCAAGATGGTTAAATGCTTCTTCATCCAGCAGGGCGGCAAGGAAGGCGTCGCGATCGTCAAAAACACTGGCCTGCAATGCGCTATCAAACTGTGCCTGAATTTCTGCTGCGCGTTGAGCTTCCTGCGCTTCCTGTTGTTGCAGCGACTGCCACTGGCCCTGTAACGAGAGGCAGTCATCGTGCACCTGCCGCCAGTTTTCCAGCGCCAGGCTTTCTGTTGTTTCTTCATTTATGCCGGTTTCGGGCAATGTTTCCAGCAATGGTACAAGCTGTGCCATTTTCGCCTGGAGCTCGGTCAGCTCATTTTGGCGACGTTGCCACACCTGCGCTTCGCCCGCACGTGCGTTAAGCCAGGCGGTGATCTCGTCATCGGCAGGAAGTGACAGACCGTAGCGGGCTAATTCAGCCAGAAGCGTCGTCTGCCGCTGTTCAATATGCTGCTGAAGCTGGATTATCTGTTCGGAATGCGCAGTAGTTTGTGCCTGCAGGGCATGACGCAGGCTCAACTGGTGAAGCTGTTGTTCGTGTTCCTCCTGGGCTGCAAGCCAGGGGGCGATATCATCCTGCGGTTGTAACGTTATGTTCAGACGGGTAGTCAGCGCCTGCCACTCTTGAGTAAGTGCTTGCTCCTCCTGAGAAAGCGTCTGTACCTCGCGTTCATCGCGCTGTAGCTGTTGGGTTATCGCGTCGAGCTGTCCGCGTAGCGTTGACCCCTCATCGGCCAGCGTTTTGACCTCTTTTTCCAGGGCTTCACGCCGGGTCTGATTCACGCTCAGTTCGAGCGTTTGATAGCGCTCAATCGCCGGATGCGCGGTGGAGCCGCAAAGCGGACAAGGCTGTCCGGATTGCAGTAAAGCACGCTGGCTTTCCAGATCTTTAATCCGTGCTTCCTGCTCGCAGAGCGTTTTTACATCAGTCAGATGCTGATTTTTATCTTTATAACGCTGACGTTTTTCGGCCAGGGCCGCGTTGCGTTGCGCTTGCTCCTGCTGGCGCTGCTGAATTGTGGTGCGTAGCTGTGCCAGCTGTTTTTGTTTCGGCGCAATTTGTCCATGCAGATTGCTCAGTTGCTGGCGTAATGGACGCAACTGTGCGTGCTGCGCCAGCGCTACCGTGACCTCTTGCGTGCTAAGGGTCAGCGAGGGAAGCGGCAGTGCATCCAGCTTGCGTACGTCGCTGTCGCGGAGTTTTTGCCACTGACGTAGCTGTTCGTTAGCGTCAGATTGCTGTGCCAATAGCGCTTTCCATCCCGCCAGTTCGCTGCTCCACAAGCGGAAACGGTCATGTTCGTTCAGCCAGTCGGTTAGCGTCTGCTGTTCGGTGAGCAGTGTTGTCGACTGTTTTTGTGCCTGCTGACGGATGCGCCCACGCAGCGCTAAGCTGCTTTGTAAGCGAGCATTCACTTCCTGAATATTCTGTCGTGTTCGGCTGAGCGTGGCGGATTGTTCCTGAATTCGCTCCCAGTACGGACGCAACGCTCTGGCGGGATGTGCCAGGCTAAGTGTCGCCAACTGCGGTTGTGCTTTTTCTTGCGCCTCTTTTGCGGTCTGTAAGGCTTGCTGGTGGCGGCTTACTTCTGCCTGTAGCTCATTTTGTCGGATGAGCCAATTGAGATGCTGTTGCTGGATTTGCTGACGGATAAGATGCTGTTTCTCTTCGTCAGTAAGTACCTGCAAACTTTCTGTCAGGGACTGTACCTGCTCTGCGGCGAGCAGGGCAACACCGCTGGCCTGCGCCTGTAGCTTTTCCAGCTCTGTGCGCGCCGCTTTATGTTTTTCGAACACCATGGCGGAGATTTGTCCATAAATCTCGGTCCCCGTCAGTTCTTCCAATAGCTCGGCGCGTTCTTTCGGTTTGGCATTGAGAAAAGCAGCGAACTGCCCCTGAGACAGCAACATAGAACGGGTAAAGCGTCCGTAGTCCAGGCCGGTAAGTTCGGCGGTCATTTCCAGCTTGTCTTTAACTTTATCGGCGAGAATTTTGCCATCCGCGCAGCGAGCCAGTTCGACACGCGGAACCTGCAGGTTACCTTCTGGTTGATTGCGCGCGCGGTTCTGACTCCAGAATGCACGATAGGCTTCGCCTCTGACCTCGAATTCAACTTCGGCCAGACATTCCGCCGTGTCGCGGGTCATCAGGTCATTTTGCGACTGCGATACGGTATTGAGTCGTGGTGTTTCGTGGTACAGCGCGAGGCAAATGGCGTCCAGCAGGGTGGTCTTCCCGGCACCGGTTGGACCGGTGATGGCAAATAGCCCGTTGCTGGCAAAAGGCTCTGCCGTGAAATCAACTTTCCATTCCCCTTTCAGGGAGTTGAGGTTTTTCAGACGCAGGCTGAGAATTTTCATGCTTCGGTCTCCCCGGCGAGCGTGTGTAAGGTTCTGCTAAACAGGTGATTCAGACGCTCACGCTGTGGATCGTCGAGTTCTTCCAGTGCCAGACGGCGGTCAAACACCTCCGTCACGCTCAATTCACTCAACGTTTCGCGCCGTTCATTGGCCATGATGCGCTCGCGTTGTTCACGACTACGCCGCACCAATAAGACTTCTACCGGTAAGTCTTCGGTCAGGGCCTGGATTTTGCGCTGCATATCGTGCAGATAGTCATCGGTCGCGATTTCTATATCTAGCCACACCGGCGGTTCATGATGCGTGCCACGCCATTGTTCCAGCTGTGCGCTAATTGTCGCTAAATCGCCTTTCAACACGGCAAGCTGTTGGGTTACTGGCACGATGAGGTTTTCAACGGCGCTCAGCTTACCGTTTTCAAAGCTCACCAGGTGGACACATTTGCTTTTGCCGCACTCGTCAAAACTGAGTGCAATTGGCGAGCCACAATAGCGAATATGTTCTGTACCGCCGATGACCTGTGCCCGGTGAATATGTCCCAGCGCGATGTAATCCGCTGGTGGGAAGTTTTGTGCCGGAAAAGCATCCAGCGTCCCAATATAAATATCACGTACGGCGTCACTTTTACTGGCGCCGACGGTGGTCAGATGCCCTGTCGCAATAATCGGCAGATTCTGGTCGCCACGCAGCGCGCAGGCGTCCTGATATTGCTGTTGGTAATAGTCGGTGATTGCACCTAATAAATGCTGCTGTTTTTCGTGACCGGTTAGCCCCGCCTGGCTGGTAATGATGTCACGTGGACGTAAAAAAGGAACCGGACAGAGGATCGCGCCCGGCGTGCCGTCGCGTTGAGGGAGCACTTGCGGCGCGTGGCCCGCGCTGGCCACGACGGTGGTATTGAGGAACGCCAGAATATCGCGGGATTCATTGAGTGTGGCAACGGAGTCATGGTTTCCTGCCAGCACGACCAGATGACAGCCCGTTTGCTGTAGATTGACAACAAAACGGTTATACAGCTCGCGGGCGTAGCTTGGCGGTGAACCGGTATCAAAAATATCACCTGCCACAATAATGGCATCCACCTGATGGGATTGTGCCGTTTCCAGCAGCCAGTCGAGAAAGGCCTGGTGTTCAGCGGCGCGGCTCTTGCTGTAGAAATTTTGGCCCAGATGCCAGTCAGACGTGTGGAGGATGCGCATAAGAGTTCCATGACAAAAAAACGATGGCGGAGATTATAACCTTGCAAGGGCGGTAATATCTTGTTTCCGGGCTGTCATAATTCGCCTGGCTGCGTTAAACCTGGACTATCTTTTCATAAATCTGTCATAAAAGTGACGCATAATGCCACGGTATTGATGGCAAACGATTTAATTATAAACAGGGCAAATCATGGCGAGACGTATTCTGGTCGTAGAAGATGAAGCTCCAATTCGTGAAATGGTCTGCTTCGTGCTCGAGCAAAACGGTTTTCAACCCGTAGAAGCCGAAGACTATGACAGTGCTGTGAACCAACTTAATGAACCCTGGCCGGATCTCGTCCTGCTTGACTGGATGCTTCCCGGCGGCTCGGGTCTACAGTTTATTAAACACCTCAAGCGGGAAGCGATGACGAGGGATATCCCCGTGATGATGCTGACGGCGCGCGGTGAAGAAGAAGACCGTGTACGGGGTCTGGAAACCGGCGCGGATGACTATATTACTAAGCCGTTCTCCCCGAAGGAGCTGGTGGCGCGTATTAAAGCCGTCTTACGACGTATTTCCCCCATGGCGGTGGAAGAGGTTATCGAGATGCAAGGGCTGAGTCTTGACCCTACCTCGCACCGTGTGATGACCGGTGAGGACCCGCTGGATATGGGACCTACCGAATTCAAATTGCTCCATTTCTTTATGACTCATCCTGAGCGTGTCTACAGCCGCGAGCAGTTACTCAATCATGTGTGGGGAACCAACGTATATGTAGAGGACCGGACGGTCGATGTGCATATTCGCCGGTTGCGTAAAGCGCTGGAGCATAGCGGACACGATCGTATGGTGCAGACGGTACGCGGGACTGGATATCGCTTTTCGACCCGCTTCTGACTGCAGGTAATAAGAGCCTGAGGGATTAGGCTGTAAATGGAGTAAGACGTTTGCTTGAACGATTGTCATGGAAAAGGCTGGTACTGGAGCTGATCCTCTGCTGCATACCGGCTTTTATCCTTAGCGCTTTTTTTGGTTATCTACCCTGGTTTTTACTGGCGTCGGTAACGGGCCTGCTTATTTGGCATTTCTGGAATTTATTGCGTTTGTCCTGGTGGCTGTGGGTCGACAGGAGTATGACGCCTCCACCGGGTCGTGGCAGTTGGGAGCCACTGCTCTACGGCCTGCATCAAATGCAGTTGCGTAACAAAAAGCGCCGTCGCGAATTGGGCAACCTCATTAAACGCTTTCGCAGCGGTGCCGAATCTCTGCCTGACGCAGTGGTACTGACCACTGAAGAAGGCGGGATTTTCTGGTGTAACGGACTGGCACAGCAGGTTTTAGGGTTACGCTGGCCGGATGATAGCGGGCAAAACATTCTTAACCTGCTGCGCTATCCGGAATTTACGCTGTATCTGAAAACACGCGACTTTAGTCGGCCAATTAATCTGGTACTCAACACCGGACGGCATCTGGAAATTCGTGTAATGCCCTACACCGATAAGCAATTGCTGATGGTGGCGCGTGATGTTACGCAGATGCACCAGTTGGAAGGTTCCCGACGTAACTTTTTCGCCAACGCCAGCCATGAGCTGCGCACGCCGCTGACGGTGTTGCAAGGTTATCTGGAGATGATGCAGGAGCATCCGCTGGAAGGGACGACGCGAGAAAAAGCGCTGCATACCATGCGTGAGCAAACCTACCGTATGGAAGGGCTGGTGAAGCAGTTGCTGACACTGTCGAAAATTGAAGCCGCACCGGCGATGATGCTCAATGAAAAGGTGGATGTGCCGATGATGCTGCGCGTGGTTGAACACGAAGCACAGACGCTGAGCCAGCATAAACACACGTTTACTTTTGACGTTGATAGCCAACTGCATGTGCGGGGCAACGAAGAACAACTGCGTAGCGCAATCTCAAACCTCGTGTATAACGCAGTGAATCACACGCCTGCGGGAACGCATATTACCGTACGCTGGCAGCATGTGGCGTCGGGAGCGGAGTTTAGCGTGGAAGATAACGGTCCGGGGATTGCTGCTGAGCATATTCCACGTCTGACTGAGCGTTTTTATCGTGTAGATAAAGCACGATCCCGACAAACGGGGGGGAGCGGATTAGGACTGGCGATTGTGAAGCATGCCCTGCATCATCACGACAGCCGTTTGAATATCGACAGCACCCCAGGCAAAGGGACACGATTTAGTTTTGTGCTCGCGGAACGTTTAATTGCCAAAAATAACGGTTGAAACGTATTCGTAAGCTTATCTTTCCAAAAGCCAGCGCAAGCTGGCTTTTTTTATTGTAGTCAATAAACAGATCCTGAATTTTACGACGTTTGATTGTTTTTTGTTCGCATGATTACCCATGTCTTTTTCCAGGGAATGGTGTTTTGTGCTAGCTCAATTTTTCATATCGCTATATTGTTCTGGTTTTTAGATCCCACCTTGCTTTAAAACGTTATAAGCGTTTAAATTGCGCATCAAATGCTGTCATACCGACTGCATTTACGCGGTAAATCGAAAAACTATTCTTCGCCGCGCCAGGCAGGGAGAATTTCCCGCTGGAATTGCTTAAAAATGCCGCTGTATCATCCCGCAGGGAAAGGCAGAAAATTAAACGTTTTCAACACCACATCCACAGGCAGTAAGACTTTATGACCCATCAGTTAAAATCGCGCGATATTATCGCTCTGGGATTTATGACATTTGCACTGTTCGTTGGTGCAGGTAACATTATTTTCCCCCCAATGGTTGGTTTGCAGGCAGGCGAACACGTCTGGACCGCAGCCTTTGGCTTCCTGATTACCGCTGTAGGCCTTCCGGTACTTACCGTGGTCGCACTGGCGAAAGTGGGCGGCGGCGTGGACAGCCTGAGCACGCCTATCGGTAAAGTTGCCGGTCTGCTGCTGGCTACCGTCTGCTATCTGGCCGTGGGGCCGTTATTCGCCACGCCGCGTACCGCAACGGTTTCGTTCGAAGTTGGGATTGCACCGCTGACCGGTGATTCCGCGCTGCCGCTGTTCATCTACAGCGTGGTGTACTTCGCGATTGTGATTCTGGTGTCACTGTATCCCGGCAAACTGCTGGATACCGTGGGCAACTTCCTTGCTCCGTTGAAAATTCTGGCACTGGTTGTGCTTTCCGTGGCGGCGATTGTCTGGCCAGCGGGCCCTATCAGCAATGCGATGGAAGCCTATCAAAACGCAGCTTTCTCGAATGGTTTTGTGAACGGCTATCTGACGATGGATACGCTGGGTGCGATGGTATTTGGTATTGTTATTGTGAACGCAGCTCGTTCGCGTGGCGTTACCGAAGCGCGTCTGTTGACCCGTTACACCGTCTGGGCGGGTCTGATGGCGGGCGTGGGTTTAACGCTGCTGTACCTCGCGTTGTTCCGCCTGGGTTCAGACAGTGCGACGCTGGTCGATCAATCTGCTAACGGCGCGGCAATTCTGCATGCGTATGTTCAGCACACCTTCGGTGGTGCAGGCAGTTTCCTGCTGGCGGCGTTGATTTTCATCGCTTGTCTGGTCACTGCGGTTGGCCTGACCTGTGCGTGCGCTGAGTTCTTCGCACAGTATGTTCCACTGTCTTATCGTACGCTGGTGTTTATCCTTGGCGGCTTCTCGATGGTGGTCTCTAACCTGGGCCTGAGCCATCTGATTCAGATCTCTATTCCGGTGCTGACGGCTATCTATCCGCCATGTATCGCACTGGTTGTATTAAGCTTTACCCGCTCATGGTGGCATAATTCTTCCCGCGTCATTGCACCTGCGATGTTTATCAGCCTGATTTTTGGTATCCTTGATGGCATTAAAGCTTCTGCAATTGGCGATGTCTTACCAGCCTGGACCCAGCGTTTACCGCTGGCAGAACAAGGGCTGGCGTGGTTGATGCCAACAGTCGTGATGGTGGTCCTGGCCGTTATCTGGGATCGCGCAGCGGGTCGACAAGTGACCTCCAGCGCACACTAATATCACTGACAATAAGTTTTAACCACGGGGCTATTAATATGGCCCCGTGGTTTTTTTATTGTGTTAACAGGTTAGGAATCGATGGAAAGTAATAACAAGCTAAAGCGTGGGCTGAGCACCCGGCACATTCGCTTTATGGCATTAGGTTCAGCAATTGGCACCGGGCTGTTCTACGGTTCAGCCGATGCCATCAAAATGGCGGGGCCGAGCGTGTTGTTGGCCTATATTATCGGTGGCGTCGCGGCGTACATTATTATGCGTGCGCTGGGCGAAATGTCAGTCCATAACCCCGCAGCCAGCTCTTTCTCGCGCTATGCGCAGGAAAACCTTGGACCGTTGGCTGGTTACATTACCGGCTGGACCTACTGTTTTGAAATCCTGATTGTCGCTATTGCCGACGTGACAGCCTTCGGTATTTATATGGGCGTCTGGTTCCCGGCCGTACCGCACTGGATTTGGGTACTCAGCGTCGTGCTGATTATCTGCGCTATCAACCTGATGAGCGTGAAGGTGTTTGGTGAGCTGGAATTCTGGTTCTCGTTCTTCAAAGTCGCCACCATCATCATCATGATTGTTGCTGGTTTCGGCATTATCATTTGGGGGATTGGCAACGGTGGGCAACCGACCGGCATCCATAACCTGTGGAGCAACGGCGGGTTCTTCAGCAACGGCTGGCTCGGCATGGTGATGTCGCTGCAAATGGTGATGTTCGCCTACGGTGGGATTGAGATTATCGGGATTACCGCGGGTGAAGCAAAAGACCCGGAAAAATCTATTCCGCGCGCCATCAATTCTGTCCCCATGCGCATTCTGGTGTTTTATGTGGGGACGCTGTTCGTCATTATGTCTATCTACCCGTGGAACCAGGTCGGCACAGACGGCAGCCCGTTCGTTATGACATTCCAGCACATGGGCATTACCTTTGCGGCGGGCATTCTCAACTTTGTGGTTCTGACTGCGTCGCTGTCAGCCATTAACTCTGATGTATTCGGTGTAGGCCGTATGCTGCACGGCATGGCGGAGCAGGGCAGTGCCCCGAAAATGTTCGCCAAAACCTCGCGCCGCGGCGTGCCGTGGGTCACGGTGATGGTGATGACCATCGCGCTGCTGTTTGCGGTATATCTAAACTACATCATGCCGGAAAACGTCTTCCTGGTGATCGCCTCTTTGGCAACGTTCGCCACGGTTTGGGTGTGGATCATGATCCTGCTGTCGCAGATTGCTTTCCGTCGTCGACTGCCGCCGGAAGAAGTCAACGCGCTGAAGTTTAAAGTACCGGGTGGGGTAACGACGACCATTGTTGGCCTGATTTTCCTGGTCTTTATTATTGCGCTTATCGGCTATCATCCGGATACCCGCATTTCGCTGTACGTCGGTTTTGCGTGGATTCTCCTGCTGCTGGCAGGTTGGGTATTCAAACGCCGCCGTGAGCGTCAACTGGCAGAAGTACAGTAATTTGTTTGCCGGGTAAGACAGTGTCGTCACCCGGCAACATCTCCTCCCCCGCGCTCCTCCCCCAATAAACGTTAAGATGATGAGTGATCCTGCACTTCGCTATGGCAAGGTGTCGTCATTATCATCAAAGGGGATACGTGATGTTGAACGCCTGGCACCTTCCGGTTGCCCCATTTGTGAAGCAAAACAAAGATCAACTGACGATTACGTTATGGCTGGCAGGGGAAAATCCTCCTCAGCGGGTGACGTTACGCGCAGAAAACGATAACGAAGAGATTTCGCTAGCTATGCACAAGCAGCGTAGTCAACCGCACCCAGGTGTCACCGTGTGGCGCGCGGCGATCGATCTTACCCGCGGGCAGCCCCGTCGACGCTATAGCTTTAAATTACTGTGGCTCGATCGCCAGTTGTGGTTCACCCCGCAGGGATTCAACCGCTTTCCGCCTGCGCGTCTGGAGCAGTTTGCCGTCGATGTGCCAGATAATGGTCCACAATGGGTGGCCGATCAGATTTTTTATCAGATTTTCCCGGATCGCTTTGCCCGCAGCCTGTCGCGCGATGCAGGCCAGGATAATGTGTATTACCATCACGCTGCCGGACAGGATATTGTGCGACGTGACTGGGATGAACCTCTCACTGCTCAGGCCGGTGGTTCGACGTTTTATGGCGGAGATTTGGACGGCATCAGCGAGAAACTGCCGTATCTGAAGACGTTAGGGGTAACGGCGCTGTACCTGAATCCGGTATTTACCGCACCAAGTGTACATAAATACGATACTGAAGATTATCGCCATGTTGATCCGCAGTTTGGCGGCGATCGGGCGTTGCTGCGCTTGCGGCAGAACACGCAACAGCAGGGGATACGCCTGATTCTGGACGGTGTTTTTAATCATAGCGGCGACTCACATGCCTGGTTTGACCGGCATAATCGCGGGACGGATGGAGCGTGTCATCATCCGGATTCCCCCTGGCGCGACTGGTACCATTTCTCTGATGATGGGGTTGCGCTGGACTGGTTGGGGTACTCAAGCCTACCCAAACTGGACTTTTCCTCTGAAAGCCTGGTGAATGAAATTTATCGTGGCGAAGACAGTATTGTTCGCCACTGGCTAAAAGCACCGTGGAGTATGGACGGTTGGCGACTGGATGTCGTGCATATGCTGGGCGAGGCGGGGGGCGCACGTAACAACTTGCAGCATGTCGCCGGAATTACGCTGGCGGCGAAGGAAACCCGGCCAGAAGCGTATGTGGTGGGTGAGCATTTCGGCGATGCCCGTCAGTGGCTACAGGCTGATGCTGAAGATGCTGCTATGAACTATCGCGGCTTTACCTTTCCTGTCTGGGGCTTTCTTGCGAATACTGATATCTCTTACGATCCGCAGTCGATTGACGCCCAGACCTGTATGGCGTGGATGGATAACTACCGCGCGGGCCTGTCGCACCAGCAGCAGCTGCGGATGTTCAATCAGCTCGATAGTCACGATACCGCCCGCTTTAAATCGTTGCTCGGAAAAGATGTCGCCCGCCTGCCATTGGCGGTAGTGTGGCTGTTCACCTGGCCTGGCGTGCCCTGTATTTACTACGGTGATGAAGTGGGGCTGGACGGGAATAACGATCCGTTTTGCCGCAAGACGTTCCCGTGGCAGCCTGAACATCAGGACGCTAACCTGCTGGCGTTGTACCAGCGACTGGCAAAATTACGCCACCAGAGCCAGGCGTTACGCCATGGCGGTTGTCAGGTGATTTATGCCGAGGACAACGTGGTGGTGTTTGTGCGGGTACTGAACCGCCAGCGCGTGTTGGTGGCGATCAATCGCGGTCACGCTTGTGAAGTCGTGCTGCCAGCCTCACCGTTGCTCTATGTCGGTCAATGGCAACACAAAGAGGGCAAAGGCCAACTCGTCGATGATATCCTGACGCTGCCCGCAATATCGGCTTCAGTCTGGATGAGTCATTGATACAAGCGCGCGATTTCCTCACTGGCCAGCAGCGTTTCTCGCCACCAGCGCTGCGCCAGTCCTTCGCTACTATTGCGCCATGCCATATAGGCGACGTCTTTTTGACGAAATGAGATAACCGTTTTTTCTACCAGTTCACCGCTGGCAATCCATGGGCTGGCAATGTGGCGGGGGAGAAATCCGCAACCCATTCCCGCCCGCAACAGCATCACCTTGCTGTGGAAATCATCGACGCGAATCTGCGCCTGTTCATCCATCAGGTTGGTCTGTAACGGGTGGCAAAAGCGAGCGCTGTCGCTGATAACAATCGCCCGGTGCAGGCACAATTGTTCGTTCGTCAGGTCATCAGGCACGCTCGCCAGCGGGTGTCCTGGGGCGACGACAAAGACATTGTCCAGCGTGCCGAGCATTTTGTAGGACCAGGCGGCGGATGTGGGTGGTTCATTAATTGCGCCGAGGATAATATCCGCCCCGTTATGGGTCAGTTCTTCCCATGAACCCGCCAGCGTATGGTGGGTGAAGTTGAGACGAGTTTGTTTATTAAGTGCATGAAATTCATCAATAATGGGTAGTAATGTGGCAAAGGGGAAGGAGTCATCGAGCGCGATTGCCAGCTCCTTTTCCCAGCCGGAACTTAGCTGTATTGCTTGCTTTTCGAGATCTTTTGCCGCACTCAGCAGCAGACGCCCCTTTTCCAGCATCATCCGTCCGGTGTCGGTGAATTTTGCCCGGTGTCCGGAACGGTCAAGCAATTCGATGTTCAGATCGCTTTCCAGCTTCTGAATCATATAACTGAGTGCTGCAGGTGTTTTAAATAGCGATTCGGCCGCTGCGGCAAAAGAACCGTGTTTGTCGAGTGCATCGAGGATCAGCAGAACATCCAGATTGAGGCGCATAAGCAGAAAATATCCTGATAATTAAACCCCTCTGTTGTACCGAACGACGAAAAACAATGCCAGTGAATAAATTAGATGAGTCATGTGTATTTTTTTGATGATGGCCGGGATATATCGCAACGTGAAATAATTAATTTCACGGGATGGTAAGTTTTCTTTAATAACTCGTTAGAAATTTCCCGCTATACTCAACAAGCTTTCTGATTCAGGATCCTGCTGCTGACGGCAGATACAGACCGTTGCCTTTTAACTTATTGATTAAGAAGGTATGATATGTCTATTCGGGAACTGATTGACCCTCAAAACTCCACGCTGATTTTTATTGACCATCAACCGCAAATGTCATTTGGTGTGGCGAATATTGATCGCCAGACATTGAAGAATAATACCGTTGCATTAGCCAAAACCGGGAAAATATTCAATGTTCCAGTAATTTATACTTCAGTGGAAACGAAAAGTTTTAGCGGATATATCTGGCCGGAATTGTTAGCCGTTCATCCTGATGTGAAACCGATTGAACGTACGTCTATGAACTCCTGGGAAGATGCAGCCTTTGTTAAGGCGGTAGCAGCGACAGGGCGTAAAAAACTGATTATTTCCGCGTTGTGGACCGAAGTCTGCCTGACGTTCCCGGCGTTAATGGCGCTGGAAGCGGGCTATGAAGTGTATGTCGTGACTGATACCTCCGGTGGTACGTCTGTGGATGCTCATGAACGTTCGATTGATCGCATGGTGCAGGCAGGGGCCGTTCCGGTCACCTGGCAGCAAGTGTTGTTGGAGTATCAGCGTGACTGGTCACGTAAAGAAACCTACGACGCCGTCATGGATTTGGTGCGTGAACACAGCGGTGCTTACGGTATGGGTGTGGATTACGCGTATACCATGGTGCATGGCGCGCCGGAACGTAAAGCCTGAATACACGCCATTTTTCATGTTGCCTCTTTGTTGGCTTAGTTTGCGTACCCTGGTCACTGACTTATGTAAGTGACCAGGGCTACACAATCTTGCCACCTCGATGTTTCACGAATGATTGTGTATTGCTTTCATGGCTTAAGCAGGTCAATTTCCCTTTAGCAAGGAACCTTTCATGGCGCAGAACAAACATGTGACGTTGGTAATTACTCACACCCTGCGGCCTGACCAGGCGCAGCGTTATGAGCAGTGGCTGGGGAAAATCATGCCGCTGGCCGCCGAGTTTCCCGGGCATCTTGGGGCGAATGTCATTCGACCCACTGATGGACAAAACCTGTGGAACATCATTATCCGTTTCGACACCCTTGAGCATCTGTATAACTGGACTCAATCTGATACACGCCGGGAGCTGGTCGAG
Source organism: Citrobacter sp. Igbk 14 (assembly GCF_028069825.1). Taxonomy (NCBI): domain Bacteria; kingdom Pseudomonadati; phylum Pseudomonadota; class Gammaproteobacteria; order Enterobacterales; family Enterobacteriaceae; genus Citrobacter; species Citrobacter sp. Igbk 14. The sequence continues at coordinate 35,838 of NZ_JANEWM010000016.1, read as the reverse complement.
GAAATTGCGCCGCTGCTGGCCGAAGGCGATAAAACAGAAGTGCGCACCGAAGCGGCCTTCTGGTTTACTCCGCCAGCCCCCCATGTACGCCAGCCCAAACGCTGGAAGCAGTTTTTGATAACGCTGCTGGTGATTTTCCCCAGTACCAACCTGGTGCCGTGGCTGACCGGTATTCTGCTGCCTTCAATGAAAGGCTCGTTACTCCTGCATCTGATTAATGATGCCTGTGTGGTTGCGCTGGTGGTCTGGTTGTGGATGCCCATCGTAACCCGTCTGTTTGCCGGATGGCTGAAAAAAGCCTGACCGGTTTCTCAGGAGATTGTTATGTCTCAAACTGCCACACTGATTCTGACTCACGGAAAAATTCATACTCTCGAAAAGCAAAGCCCGCAGGTAGAGGCGGTGGCGATCGCCAACGGGAAGATCCTCGCGACGGGTAGTCACGATCGGGTTATGAGCTTTGCAACCGATGGTACGCAGATTGTCGATCTGCAGGGACACACTGTGATCCCGGGTTTAAATGATTCACACCTGCACCTCATTCGCGGTGGGTTGAACTACAACCTGGAACTACGCTGGGAAGGGGTCCCATCGCTTGCAGATGCGCTGCGCATGCTCAAAGAGCAAGCCGATCGGACGCCGTCTCCGCAATGGGTGCGGGTGGTTGGCGGCTGGAGCGAGTTTCAGTTTGCCGAACGCCGTATGCCGACGTTGGAAGAACTGAACGATGCTGCACCGGATACACCGGTATTTGTTTTGCACCTCTACGACCGGGCGTTGTTGAATCGCGCGGCGCTGAAAGCCGTTGGCTACACCAAAGCCACACCGGACCCGGCGGGGGGAGAGATTGTGCGTGACGGCAATGGTAATCCAACCGGAATGTTGATAGCCAAACCGAATGCCATGATCCTCTATTCGACGCTGGCGAAAGGGCCAAAACTGCCGTTGGAGATGCAGGTTAACTCGACCCGCCAGTTTATGCGTGAGCTGAACCGACTGGGGCTGACCAGCGCCATCGATGCCGGCGGCGGCTTCCAGAACTATCCTGAAGATTACGAGATCATCGAGCAACTGCACGCTAACCAGCAGATGACAGTGCGTATTGCCTACAACCTGTTTACCCAGCGTCCGAAGCAGGAAGTGGAAGATTTTGAGCGCTGGACGGATATGCTCAAACCCGGGCAGGGAACCGACTTCTATCGTGCTAACGGGGCAGGGGAAATGTTGGTCTTCTCGGCGGCTGACTTCGAAGATTTTCTGCAGCCACGTCCGGATTTACCGGAAGGGATGGAAGAGGAACTGGAGCGCGTGGTGCGCCACCTGGTGGAACATCGTTGGCCGTTCCGCCTGCATGCGACCTATGATGAGTCCATCAGCCGTATGCTCGACGTGTTTGAGAAGGTGAACCGTGACATCCCGTTCAATGGCCTGCACTGGTTCTTCGATCACGCCGAAACGATTACTGAACGCAACATCGAGCGGGTAAAAGCGCTGGGCGGTGGCATTGCCGTTCAGCACCGTATGGCGTTCCAGGGCGAGTATTTTATCGATCGCTATGGCAAAGAGGCGGTGAAACATACGCCGCCGGTGGCGAAAATGCTGGCGGCTGATGTACCGGTTGGTCTGGGTACCGATGCTACGCGCGTGGCAAGTTACAACCCGTGGACAGCGTTGTACTGGCTGGTATCAGGACGCACCGTTGGCGGTATGGCGATGTACGATGATAACAACCGCCTGGCGCGAGATGTTGCCCTGGAACTGTGGACAGCCGGCAGCGCCTGGTTCTCCAGCGAGCAGGGGAAGAAAGGGCGTATTGAAAAGGATCAACTGGCAGATCTGGTGGTGCTGTCAAAAGACTATTTCAGCGTGCCGGAAGAAGAGATCAAAGGCATTGAGTCAGTGATGACCATTGTCGATGGCAAAGTAGTTTATGCGGCCGGACATTTCTCCCCGCTGGCCCCCCCAGCGATTCCGGTTGTCCCTGACTGGTCGCCCGTTGTGAAAGTACCGGGACATTATCGCTCAGCACCGCCAGCTGCCGCGAAGGTTGGGGCGATGGTGCAGATGCATCAGTGCTGCGGAAGTTGTGGTGTACATGGCCACCAGCATGATATTGCGCGTAAATCAGGGATACCGGTATCAGATGACCGGGCCTTCTGGGGTGCGCTCGGCTGCTCCTGCTTCGCGTTTTAACGGACGGGTCAGTGCCAATAAAAAAGGCCGCTTTTGCGGCCTTTTTTCGATTCGTGCCAATTACAGGCTGGAAACGTTTTCGGTCAGGTATTTTGCTACGCCGTCCGGAGACGCGTTCATACCTTCTTTACCTTTTTCCCACTGCGCCGGGCAAACGTCACCGTGCTCTTCGTGGAACTGCAGCGCGTCAACCATGCGCAGCATTTCGTCGATGTTACGGCCCAGCGGCAGGTCGTTAACAACCTGATGGCGAACAACGCCGTTAGCGTCGATCAGGAAAGAACCACGCAGAGCAACGCCCGCTTCCGGGTGCTCGATGCCGTAGGCTTTCTGGATTTCGCGTTTGATGTCAGCAACCATTGCGTATTTCACTGCACCGATGCCGCCTTTGTCGACAGGGGTGTTACGCCATGCGTTGTGGACAAATTCAGAGTCAAAAGAAACGCCAACCACTTCAACGCCACGTTTCTGGAATTCTTCGTAACGCTTGTCGAATGCGATCAGTTCAGACGGGCAAACGAAGGTGAAGTCCATTGGCCAGAAGAACAGAACGGTGGTTTTACCGTTGGTATGCTGTTTGAAGTTGAAGTTTTCAACAATCTCACCGCTACCCAGTACCGCAGCTGCTGTGAAATCCGGAGCCTGACGAGTTACCAGTACCATATAAATTCTCCTGCAAAGTTAAGGGGTTTTTGGAACGCAACGCGGGCCAGTATAGAGAGTGTTTGGCAATAAGACAAAGAGGCGCTGGCAATCAATGAGACAGGTTTTGACTATCAATGTTCGCCAGATAGTGGCCTCGCCTTATCCGGCCCTACAACGCATGCTGCAATCAAAGCGTTTTACGGCGTGCCTGTTCCATCATCTGCGGGTAAAACTGCCAGAAGCGCTCTTCTAAGGCATTGTAATGGGTGTCCAGGTCGTACCATGAATCACGCAGAGCATCGAGACGTGGACGGCGACTGGCCATCCCGTTGAGTACGTTCTGGATAAAATCCATGTCGCGATAGCGCTCAAGCCATTTCTCTGACCACATATAATTGTTCAGATTAATAAAGCGCGGCGGTGATTCTGGCAGAATAGTGGCAACCTGAGTGTGCGCGTAGCGAACAAAATCCGTCAGCGGGAAATCGGGAGAGATTTCTGACCAGTGCCGAGACAGGAAGTGATCCCACATGACGTCCAGCGTAATCGGTGCGACGCGACGCGTTTCGCTACGAAACCACTCTCTGGCTTCACGCACCTGCGGCAGGTTATCGGTCATTACGTCGATTCGGCGGTGCATGAAAATGCCTTCCACCACGTCAGGCGAGTAGAGCGTTTCCGGATTACCCCGGACAAAATCGGCCAGCAGATTGCCGGAGAGTGAGCTGTCGGCTAGGTGAGCCAGATGCAAATGTGCAAGAAAATTCATGGTTTGATATTCATCCAGAGGGGTAAAGGTTGCAGGGAAAGCGCCCCGGCACTAGACTACCCGCCTCTTATTTTAGTCTGAGTCAGTGTCATGCGCGTTACCGATTTCACCTTTGAATTACCCGAATCCCTGATTGCCCACTATCCGCAAGCTGAGCGCAGCAGTTGCCGCTTGCTGTCACTGGATGGGCCGACGGGCGCGCTGACGCACGGTACTTTCACCGATTTGCTCGATAAGCTCAACCCTGGAGATCTGCTGGTCTTTAACAACACCCGCGTGATCCCGGCTCGTCTGTTTGGTCGTAAAGCCAGTGGCGGCAAGATTGAAGTGCTGGTCGAGCGAATGCTGGATGACAAACGTATTCTGGCGCATATTCGCGCCTCGAAAGCGCCGAAGCCGGGCGCTGAACTGTTGCTGGGTGACGACGAAAGTATTAATGCGACGATGGTCGCCCGCCATGACGCGCTGTTTGAAGTTGAGTTTAACGACGAGCGCAACGTGCTGGATATCCTCAACGCCATCGGCCATATGCCGCTGCCGCCGTATATCGATCGCCCGGATGAAGATGCTGACCGCGAACTGTACCAGACCGTGTATAGCGAAAAACCGGGCGCGGTCGCCGCGCCGACCGCGGGTCTGCACTTTGACGATCCGCTGCTGGCCAAACTGCGCGATAAAGGCATTGAGATGGCGTTCGTTACGCTACACGTGGGGGCAGGGACATTCCAGCCGGTGCGTGTAGACACTATCGAAGATCACATCATGCACTCGGAATACGCGGAAGTACCGCAGGATGTGGTTGATGCTGTGCTGGCGGCAAAAGCGCGCGGTAACCGCGTTATTGCCGTGGGCACTACCTCCGTGCGTTCACTGGAAAGCGCAGCGCAGGCAGCCAAAAACGACCTTATTGAACCGTTCTTCGGCGATACGCAGATCTTCATCTATCCAGGTTATCAATACAAAGTGATAGACGCGTTGGTAACCAACTTCCATCTGCCGGAATCGACGCTGATCATGCTGGTTTCTGCCTTTGCTGGCTACAAAAACACCATGCACGCCTATCATGAAGCGGTAAAAGCGGAATATCGCTTTTTTAGTTACGGGGATGCGATGTTTATCACGTACAATCCGCAGGCTATTTCTGAGCGACCGTGAGAAGGCTATCTCACTTGCCATGTTGATGTCGGGCAGTGCTCGCCATCCTCACGTACTGCGTGTACGCTCCGGTGGCTGCGCGCTGGTCGCCCCCAAACTGGCTGCGCCGATTGCGCCTTCGCCAGTGGGTTAAAATATTTATACTCCGTGGAGTGAATCCATGGGGAAAGTTTAATCATCAGACTGTCTCTCTGATGCAGGAGAAAAAATGAAATTTGAACTGGACACCACAGATGGTCGCGCTCGCCGCGGCCGCCTGGTTTTTGATCGTGGCGTAGTGGAAACGCCTGCCTTTATGCCGGTCGGTACTTACGGCACTGTTAAGGGTATGACGCCGGAAGAAGTTGAAGCGACGGGCGCACAAATTATTCTCGGCAACACCTTCCACCTGTGGCTGCGCCCAGGCCAGGAAATCATGAAGCTGCACGGCGACCTGCACGATTTCATGCAGTGGAAAGGACCGATCCTCACCGATTCCGGTGGTTTCCAGGTCTTCAGCCTGGGCGATATTCGTAAGATCACCGAACAGGGTGTGCATTTCCGTAATCCGATCAACGGCGATCCGATTTTCCTCGATCCCGAGAAGTCGATGGAGATTCAATACGATCTCGGTTCCGATATCGTGATGATTTTCGATGAATGTACACCGTATCCGGCTGACTGGGACTATGCTAAACGCTCAATGGAGATGTCTTTGCGTTGGGCGAAGCGCAGCCGTGACCGTTTTGATGGCCTTGGCAACAAAAATGCGCTTTTTGGCATCATTCAGGGCAGTGTTTACGAAGATTTACGTGATATCTCTGTCAAAGGTCTGGTAGATATCGGCTTTGATGGCTACGCTGTCGGCGGTTTGGCTGTCGGTGAGCCGAAAGCAGATATGCACCGCATTCTGGAACATGTTTGCCCGCAAATTCCGGCAGATAAACCTCGCTATCTGATGGGCGTTGGCAAACCAGAAGATCTGGTTGAAGGCGTACGTCGTGGTATCGATATGTTTGACTGCGTGATGCCAACGCGAAATGCCCGTAATGGTCATTTGTTTGTGACTGACGGCGTGGTAAAAATTCGTAATGCGAAACATAAAAGCGACACCAGTCCGCTCGATGCCGAGTGTGATTGCTACACCTGTCGCAATTATTCGCGTGCTTACTTGCATCATCTTGATCGTTGCAACGAAATATTGGGCGCGCGACTCAATACGATTCATAACCTTCGTTACTACCAGCGTTTGATGGCGGGTTTACGCAAGGCTATTGAAGAGGGTAAATTAGAGAGCTTCGTGACCGATTTTTACCAACGTCAGGGTCGACCTGTTCCACCTTTGAACGTTGATTAATTTTAATAATGAGGGAATTTGAATGAGCTTTTTTATTTCTGATGCGGTAGCGGCAACAGGTGCTCCGGCGCAGGGCAGCCCGATGTCTCTGATTCTGATGCTGGTGGTGTTTGGTCTGATTTTCTACTTCATGATCCTGCGCCCACAGCAAAAGCGTACCAAAGAACATAAAAACCTGATGAGCTCCATTGCCAAGGGTGATGAAGTGCTGACTAACGGTGGCCTGGTAGGTCGCGTGACCAAAGTAGCAGAAACTGGCTACATCGCTATCGCGCTGAACGACACCACTGAAGTGGTTATCAAACGTGATTTCGTAGCTGCCGTTCTGCCGAAAGGCACGATGAAGGCGCTGTAATTTATTGTTTTCCCAAAGGGAACTGCCGTGTTAAACCGTTATCCTTTGTGGAAGTACATTATGCTGGTCGTCGTTATTGTCGTCGGCCTGCTTTACGCACTTCCCAACCTGTATGGTGAGGATCCGGCTGTTCAAATCACTGGCGTGCGCGGTGCCGCCGCCAGTGAGCAAACGCTGATCCAGGTCCAGAAAACGTTACAAGAAGATAAAATCACACCTAAGTCTGTGGCTCTGGAAGAGGGCGCTATTCTTGCGCGCTTTGACTCCACCGATACCCAACTGCGCGCACGTGAAGTGTTGATGGGCGTGCTGGGTGATCAATACGTCGTGGCGCTTAACCTTGCTCCGGCAACACCCCGTTGGCTGGCAGCCATTCACGCAGAACCGATGAAACTCGGTCTTGATCTGCGTGGCGGCGTTCACTTCCTGATGGAAGTGGATATGGACACCGCACTGGGTAAATTGCAGGAACAAAATATCGATAGCCTGCGCAGCGATCTGCGAGAAAAAGGCATTCCTTATACTACCGTTCGTAAAGAAGATAACTACGGTCTGAGCATCACCTTCCGTGATGGAAATGCCCGTGATGAAGCTATCTCTTACCTGAGCAAGCGTCACCAGGATCTGGTGATTTCCAGCCAGGGCAGCAATGCGCTGCGTGCGGTGATGACCGATGCGCGCCTGAGTGAAGCGCGTGAATATGCGGTCCAGCAGAACATCAACATCCTGCGTAACCGTGTTAACCAGTTGGGTGTTGCTGAACCTGTTGTTCAGCGTCAGGGTGCTGACCGTATCGTCGTCGAACTGCCTGGTATCCAGGATACTGCGCGTGCGAAAGAAATTTTGGGCGCAACCGCGACGCTGGAATTCCGTCTGGTAAATACCAACGTTGACCAGTCTGCTGCGGCATCCGGACGTGTTCCGGGTGATTCGGAAGTGAAACAATCCCGTGAAGGTCAGCCAGTAGTGCTGTACAAGCGCGTGATCCTGACCGGTGACCATATCACCGATTCCACTTCCAGCCAGGATGAATACAATCAGCCGCAGGTTAACATCTCGCTGGATAGCGCAGGTGGTAACATCATGTCTAACTTCACCAAGGACAACATCGGTAAGCCGATGGCGACCCTGTTCGTGGAGTACAAAGACAGCGGTAAGAAAGATGCCAACGGTCGTGCCGTTCTGGTGAAACAGGAAGAGGTGATTAACATTGCCAACATCCAGTCTCGCCTAGGCAACAGCTTCCGTATTACCGGTATCAACAACCCGAACGAAGCGCGTCAGCTTTCCCTGCTGTTACGTGCTGGTGCATTGATTGCGCCGATTCAGATTGTTGAAGAAAGGACAATCGGCCCAACCCTGGGTATGCAGAACATTAAACAGGGTCTGGAAGCGTGTCTGGCCGGTCTGGTGGTTTCAATTCTGTTCATGATCTTCTTCTATAAGAAGTTCGGTCTGATTGCGACAAGCGCGCTGATTGCCAACCTGGTATTGATTGTCGGCATTATGTCACTGTTGCCGGGGGCGACGTTGAGTATGCCGGGTATTGCGGGGATCGTCTTAACCCTTGCCGTCGCGGTCGATGCTAACGTACTGATCAACGAACGTATCAAAGAAGAGTTGAGCAACGGACGTTCGGTGCAGCAAGCAATCAATGAAGGTTATGCGGGTGCATTTAGCTCCATCTTCGATGCGAACATTACGACGTTGATCAAGGTCATCATCCTGTACGCAGTCGGCACCGGGGCAATTAAAGGGTTCGCGATTACTACTGGTATTGGTGTGGCGACGTCGATGTTTACCGCGATTGTCGGTACACGTGCCATCGTAAACCTGTTGTATGGCGGCAAGCGCGTCAAAAAGCTGTCAATCTGAGGAGTGCGATGTGGCACAGGAATATACTGTTGAACAATTGAACCACGGCCGTAAAGTCTGGGACTTTATGCGCTGGGACTACTGGGCTTTCGGCATTTCTGGTTTCCTGCTGATTGCGGCCATCATTGTGATGGGCGTGCGTGGGTTTAACTGGGGGCTCGATTTCACCGGTGGTACGGTGATTGAAATTACGCTGGAAAAACCAGCGGATATGGACGTGATGCGCGATGCGCTGGAGAAAGCGGGCTTTGTGGATCCGCTGCTGCAGAACTTCGGCAGCAGCCACGACATTATGGTGCGTATGCCGCCAACTGAAGGGGCAAACGGCGGCCAGGTGTTGGGCAGCAAAGTGTTGAGTGTGATTAACGAATCCACCAACCAAAACGCGGCGGTGAAGCGAATTGAATTCGTTGGGCCGAGCGTGGGGGCCGATCTTGCTCAAACTGGTGCGATGGCGCTGATGGCGGCGCTGATCTCCATCCTGGTCTATGTTGGTTTCCGCTTCGAGTGGCGACTGGCGGCAGGTGTGGTTATCGCATTGGCGCACGACGTTATCATTACGCTCGGGATCCTGTCGTTGTTCCATATAGAGATTGACCTGACTATCGTTGCATCACTGATGTCGGTAATCGGTTACTCGTTGAACGACAGTATCGTGGTATCTGACCGTATTCGTGAAAACTTCCGCAAGATTCGTCGCGGTACGCCTTACGAAATCTTTAACGTGTCATTGACCCAGACGCTGCACCGTACGTTGATTACATCCGGTACCACGTTGATGGTTATCCTGATGCTGTTCTTGTTCGGTGGCCCGGTACTGGAAGGCTTCTCGCTGACCATGCTTATCGGTGTGTCCATCGGTACTGCATCGTCTATCTATGTGGCTTCGGCTCTGGCGTTGAAGCTGGGTATGAAGCGCGAGCACATGCTGCAGCAGAAGGTCGAGAAAGAAGGGGCGGATCAACCGTCAATTCTGCCTTAACCAACGCAGGCAAAAGAACTGAAATCCCGATCGTAAGGTCGGGATTTTTTTTGCCTGCGATTTAGCAGCAGACCATGATCTTTTTCTGTCGTCACATTACTGACAGTATGCTGTCAGTAGCCCTGTCTTATAGTCCTTCTGAGACTACTCACACAGGCAGGAGGATGTATGAAAAACGTTATTAACTGGTTTGAAATCCCCGTGGTACAAATGGATCGCGCCATCGCTTTTTATGAGCCAGTGATGCAGATTTCTTTGCGCCGGGAGAACATGGACTGCGCTGAGCTGGCCGTATTCCCGTATCAGGAGCCTGCTCCTGGTGGGGCGCTGGCTAAATTTGACGGTATTACGCCTTCAGCGCAGGGCGCTATTATTTATCTGCATACGGATGATTTAGTGGCAACGCTTGAACGCGTCGCTACCGCGGGCGGCCAGTGTGTGTTTGGCCCGATCGAACTGGGGCAGGATATTGGCACGATTGCGCTGTTTACTGACAGCGAAGGCAATCGTGTTGGTTTACATCAACCCGCGTAATATTTTCAGGACAGAGGACTAAAATGACCCGACGCGCCGACCGCTTGTTTCAGATTGTACAAATCCTGCGTGGCAGGCGAGTGACAACGGCGGCGCTGCTGGCAGAGCGTCTTGAGGTTTCTGAACGGACAATTTATCGCGATATCCGCGATCTCTCTTTATCCGGCGTGCCCATTGAGGGTGAAGTGGGCAGTGGCTATCGCTTAATGGCCGGGTTTGATCTGCCGCCGTTGATGTTAACGCATCACGAATCAGAAGCGTTGATGGTAGCGATTCGGCTGTTGAAAACATGGGGCGGGGATTCACTCTCACAAGCGCTGGAATCCGCGCAGGAAAAAGTGCTGGCGATATTGCCGCCAGAGAGTCGGCGCAGGGCCGAACAAACGCGGATTTTCGCACCAGATTTTGGTAATCAGCCGCATTCACGTAGTGCGTTCGATCTTATTCATCGCGCGGTTTCGGCGCAGCAGATTCTGGCGCTGCATTATCGCGATGAGTCCGGGAATCTCTCCTGGCGAGACGTTCAGCCGTTGGGGTTATTTTTCGGGGGCGAGCACTGGCTGCTGGTTGCATGGTGTGAGAATCGTGACGATTATCGCTGTTTTCGCGTTGATCGTTGTCTGAAGATCACGCCACTCGACAGGCATTTTCGCGAATCGGCGGATCGTTCGCTAAGTGACTTTTTACGTAAGGTACGCTGTGAAGATCAGCCATAAAAAAGCCAGCGGTTAAGCTGGCTTGTCTTTGATAAATTTACTGGATTAGAAGTTGTAACCTACAACCAGGTAACCACCCCAACCGGTAGAACGAACGTTTTCATTCATCCAGTTCAGATCCGCGTTATCGTTCCACTGACCACCGTTGTGCCAGTAACGGGCAACGACAGAATAATGCCAGTGGTCATAGTTTAGCGCCAGAATGTGGCTGGAGGCGATAGAGTTGTTAGTACGCTGTTTAATGCCATTCTCAGCGTAGGCGCTCTTATCACCCAGATCGGAACCCCAGTCAAAGTTGGTAAAACCGATGTAGCTCAGGTTACCGCCCCACAGTTCGGTAATCGGTACAAAGTACTTCACTTTGAAACGGTAGCCGTCCCAATCATTTTCGTTCTCAGCACCGTAGTTCTGCCACTGGTACTTAGCGTACACGTTCATGGACAGGCTCATCGGCAAGCCGGTGTCGATGTCGGTACCCAGACCCATGTACCAGGTACTCTGGCGGCCATCTTTGTTACGACCCATGTCGTAGATGTAGTTGTTCGCGAAATACCACTCTTTGAACGGACCGAAGCTCAGGTCGGTACCGGTCAGTTTGTCGATGGAGAAACGGGGTTCGATTTCCATGAACAGCGGAGAGCCGTGGTTCCAGATACCTTTCGCATCGGTGTTACCACCGAAGAATACCGGTGCATCCATGTAACCATAGAAGTCGAACCAATCTTTCTTGGCAAACGCTTCGTATTCCAGGTAGGTATCGTTACGGAGCTGCGGTCCGAAGCGAGTGTGGTAGCTACCCACAACGTTAACGCTCTGATGCCACCAGTCGGAAAGATATTGCGGTTTGTCATTTTCTGCCGCGCTTGCAACAGTAAATGACGAGGAGAGCGCCAGTACTGCACCGGCTGCAAGTAATGTTTTTTTCATATGTATGCCACTGTTTGAAATCCCTTTCGGGAGTGAAAAAGACGCAAATTGCGTTTCTAAATATTTCGTATTTCTTCGGAGCCTATTATAAAAATCATTGTTCACAAAAATATGTCTTGTTTCACAGTTCTATCATTTACGTAATCGATTGCGTTCACGTTTGCGTACTTTAGGCGGCGAATTGTACTGGCTCCGGTGAATGTTGCCAAGTTTTACCGGAAATATCGCTTATGTCAGAGGAGTAACAAAATGGGGCAGGTTGGTGTTGCGGAACGCACAAAAACGTTCCGCAAAAAGTTTATTGACTAACAGGCTGGATGTCGTGGATGCGAACAAAACCTAACTGGTCAGGAGACAGTCCGTTTAGCTGCAACGGAATATCCACGTCGCTGGGGGCAAGGATACTTGCCGGGGCGTTTATCAACTGATTCTGTACATTCACTTCCTGGTAGTTGTCTGTGGTGCCCTGAATCTGTCCGTACTCTACAGTACCGCTAAAGGCAGGGAGCGGGGTATTCGATTCCCCCTGAATACGCAGTGTCAGGCGCGTTCCTGCCGCATTTGGCGCAATATTCACCAGCGACATACGCAACGTGCCGATCTGACTATCCAGCCGGGCAGGTGTTTTGGAACCGGGTAGCAGGTAAGCTCCACTGGTCGATTTGGCATTCAACATATTTTGTTGCGTAATTTTTACCGTTTCCTGATTGAGCTGCGTCATCTCTTTATTCAACGTGCTAACGCTTTGATGCATCTGGCGTACTTCGCTTTGTTGTGCACAGGCGCTGAGGCTAAAGAGGCTTCCCACCAGGAGAATTCTTAGGTAACGTCTTGTCATTGTGATTACTTCCTTCATTGTCGCGATAGCATAATGGTAGTGTGCGCAGAGCACGAAGGCATCGATCCTTTGTCTCAAAAGCGCTCCGCCTTTGTTGTCACGCCAGTTCAGGGTAAAATAGATTTCTGCGAACCACTAAGGTACAGGACGCCGTATGCATTGCCCATTCTGTTTCGCCGTAGACACTAAGGTAATTGACTCTCGTCTTGTGGGCGAGGGCTCTTCGGTACGCCGCCGCCGACAGTGTCTGGTCTGTAACGAACGTTTCACCACCTTTGAGGTGGCTGAACTTGTTATGCCGCGCGTTGTAAAAAGCAACGATGTGCGTGAACCCTTTAATGAAGAGAAGCTGCGTAGCGGCATGCTCAGAGCGCTTGAAAAACGTCCGGTCAGCGCTGATGACGTCGAAATGGCGTTAAACCATATAAAATCACAGCTGCGTGCGACAGGCGAGCGTGAAGTGCCGAGTAAGATGATTGGCAATCTGGTGATGGAGCAGTTGAAAAAGCTCGATAAAGTCGCCTACATCCGCTTTGCCTCGGTTTACCGGAGCTTCGAAGATATCAAAGAATTTGGCGAAGAGATTGCTCGCCTACAGGACTAAGCCATGCAGGATGAATTGTACATGGCGCGAGCGCTGAAGCTTGCTGCGCGCGGACGTTTTACTACTCACCCCAATCCCAACGTGGGCTGTGTGATTGTTAAAGATGGGGAAATCGTCGGTGAGGGGTACCACCATCGCGCGGGCGAGCCTCATGCCGAAGTCCATGCTCTGCGTATGGCGGGAGAAAAAGCGCAGGGGGCAACGGCCTATGTGACGCTTGAACCCTGTAGCCATCATGGTCGCACGCCGCCGTGCTGCGATGCGCTGATCGCCGCCGGTGTGACGCGTGTGGTTGCCGCTATGCAGGATCCCAATCCACAGGTCGCTGGCCGCGGGCTTTATCGCTTGCAGCAGGCGGGCGTTGACGTCAGCCATGGCCTGATGATGAGCGAAGTTGAGCAGCTTAATAAGGGCTTTCTCAAACGGATGCGTACCGGATTCCCTTACGTACAGCTCAAGCTGGGTGCCTCGCTTGATGGGCGTACGGCGATGGCCAGTGGTGAAAGCCAGTGGATCACCTCGCCGCAGGCACGTCGCGATGTGCAACGCCTGCGCGCGCAAAGTCATGCCATTTTAACCAGCAGTGCCACGGTACTGGCGGATGACCCTCAGCTTACCGTCCGTTGGGAAGAACTGGGGGAGCCAACCCAGGCGAGTTATCCGCAGGAAAATGTGCGTCAGCCAATCCGAATTGTACTTGATAGCCAGAACCAGGTGACACCGGCGCATCGCATTGTGCAACAGCCCGGAGAAACCTGGATTGTCCGTACCCAGGACGATCCTCGCAGCTGGCCGGAAACGGTTCGTAGCCTGAAAGTGCCGGAACATAACGGGCATCTGGATCTGGTGGTGTTGATGATGCAGCTGGGCAAGCAGCAAATTAACAGCATTTGGGTTGAGGCCGGGCCAACACTTGCAGGCGCGTTATTACAGGCTGGCGTGGTGGATGAGCTAATCGTCTATGTTGCGCCTAAACTGTTAGGCAGCGATGCCCGGGGATTATGTGTGCTTCCAGGCCTTGAGAAACTGGCTGATGCCCCCCATTTCAAATTCAACGAAATACGCCATGTAGGTCCGGACCTTTGCCTGCATTTAGTGGGCGCATGATCTCCCGGTTCGAAAGGGAAGCAGCGCACAGATTATTATGATAAAATCCGCCCCCCTGCGGGGTCTAGTGAATCCGAAGGAAGAATATGAACATTATTGAAGCTAACGTTGCTACCCCGGACGCTCGCGTCGCCATCACCATTGCGCGTTTCAACAACTTTATCAATGACAGCCTGCTGGAAGGTGCGATCGACGCCCTGAAACGTATTGGTCAGGTTAAAGATGAAAATATTACCGTCGTTTGGGTTCCAGGCGCGTATGAGCTGCCGCTGGCGGCTGACGCACTGGCAAAAACCGGTAAATATGACGCGGTGATTGCGCTGGGTACGGTTATCCGTGGCGGTACCGCACACTTCGAATATGTGGCTGGCGGTGCAAGCAATGGCCTGGCGCATGTCGCTCAGGACAGCGGTATCCCGGTAGCCTTCGGTGTTCTGACCACCGAAAGTATTGAACAAGCCATCGAACGTGCTGGCACCAAAGCCGGCAACAAAGGCGCAGAAGCTGCACTGACTGCGCTTGAAATGATTAATGTATTGAAAGCCATTAAGGCCTGATTTTTGTAAGGGGAAATCCGTGAAACCTGCTGCTCGTCGCCGCGCCCGTGAGTGTGCCGTCCAGGCGCTCTACTCCTGGCAGTTGTCCCAGAACGACATCGCTGATGTTGAATACCAGTTCCTGGCGGAACAGGACGTAAAAGATGTCGACGTTCTGTATTTCCGTGAACTGCTGTCCGGGGTGGCGACTAACAGCGCGTACCTGGATGGACTGATGAAGCCTTACCTGTCTCGCCTGTTGGAAGAGCTGGGTCAGGTAGAAAAAGCCGTGCTGCGTATTGCGCTGTTTGAACTGTCTAAGCGTAGTGATGTGCCGTATAAAGTGGCCATTAACGAAGCGATTGAACTGGCGAAAACCTTCGGCGCTGAAGATAGCCACAAATTCGTCAACGGCGTACTGGATAAAGCAGCACCTGTGATTCGCCCCAACAAAAAGTGATCCCGAGGCCGGCTGGAGGGTGGAACCTGTTTCCATTTTCCCCGGCTTTTTCTTTTTTCCTGCTGAGGCATAACGTATGGCATGTGGCGAGTTTTCCCTGATTGCCCGTTATTTTGACCGCGTAAGAAGCTCTCGTCTTGATGTCGAAACCGGTATTGGCGACGATTGCGCACTTCTGAACATCCCTGAAAAACAAACGCTGGCGATCAGTACCGATACACTGGTGGCAGGCAACCACTTCCTCCCCGATATCGATCCCACAGACCTTGCCTGGAAAGCGCTGGCGGTGAACTTGAGCGATCTGGCGGCGATGGGGGCTGATCCTGCATGGCTGACGCTAGCAATTACATTGCCTGATGTCGATGAAGCCTGGCTTGAAGCTTTCAGTGATGGCCTGTTTGAGCTCCTGAATTACTATGATATGCAGTTGATTGGCGGTGACACCACACGTGGGCCACTGTCGATGACGCTGGGTATTCATGGCTACGTCCCGGTTGGACGGGCCTTAAAACGCTCCGGTGCGAAGCCGGGCGACTGGATTTACGTTACCGGTACGCCGGGTGACAGTGCAGCCGGGTTGGCAATTTTGCAGCAGCGGTTGCAGGTTGCCGATGCACAAGATGCTGACTATCTGCTCAAGCGCCACTTGCGTCCCACGCCGCGAATTTTACAAGGGCAAGCCCTGCGCGACCTGGCGAGTGCCGCAATCGATCTCTCGGATGGTCTGATTTCAGATCTGGGCCATATCGTTAATGCCAGTGGCTGCGGTGCACGGATTAACGTCGATGCTCTGCCATATTCCACTGCGTTTACCCAACACGTCGAGCCTGAACAGGCGTTGCGTTGGGCGCTCTCGGGCGGTGAAGATTATGAGTTATGCTTTACCGTACCGGAAATGAATCGTGGGGCGCTGGACGTCGCGCTGGGGCATCTCGGCACACCGTTTACCTGCATTGGGCAGATGAGTGCGGATGTGGAAGGCATTCATTTTACGCGTGATGGAAAACCCGTCACGTTCGACTGGAAAGGATATGACCATTTTGCCGCGCCTTAAAAAAGATGTCGCAAAAAGCCGTTTGAGCATGCGCAATCCGTGGCACCTGCTGGCTACCGGATTTGGCAGCGGATTGAGCCCGATTGTACCGGGCACCATGGGATCGCTGGCGGCGATCCCATTTTGGTATTTAATGACATTTCTGCCGTGGCAACTCTATTCACTGGTAGTCATGCTGTCGATCTGTATTGGCGTCTATCTGTGCCATCAAACGGCAAAAGATATGGGTGTGCACGATCACGGCAGCATTGTCTGGGACGAGTTTGTCGGAATGTGGATAACCCTGATGGCGCTGCCGACCAACGACTGGCAGTGGGTTGCCGCTGGATTTGTGATTTTCCGTATTCTGGATATGTGGAAACCCTGGCCGATTCGCTGGTTCGATCGTAACGTACATGGTGGCACGGGGATCATGATCGATGATATCGTGGCCGGGATACTGTCCGCCGGGATACTGTACTTTATTGGCCATCACTGGCCGGTAGGCATCATTTAACCCCTTTTTGAGGCCGTTGTAGGCCGGATAAGCATAGCGCATCCGGCACTGATTGCCCGATGGCGCGGCGCTTATCGGGCCTACGATCTACAATCTACAACCGCGCTTATTTAAATCCCACCACCGGATGCTGTTTGTACGGCATTTCCAGTTCGGCAATGTGCTCTGGTTTCAGCGTTAAATCTACCGCATTAAGTAATTCATCCAACTGTTCTTCACGCGATGTGCCGATAATCGGTGCGGCGACGCCAGGTTTGCTTAACAGCCATGCCAGAGCGACCTGCGCTCGTGTAGCGCCCAGTTCTTCACTGACGCCAGTCAATCGTGCAGCAATTTGCGCGTCGTTTTCATCACTTTCTTCGTACAGGTTTTTGCCGACTTCATCGGAAACCAGACGCGCGGTCGTTTCTCCCCACGGGCGCGTCAGGCGACCACGCGCCAGCGGGCTCCATGGGATCACCGCCACACCCTCCTGAGAGCAAAGCGGTAGCATTTCGCGTTCTTCTTCGCGGTAGATCAGGTTGTAGTGATCCTGCATGCTAACAAATTGCGCCCAGCCGTGTTGTTTCTGCAGGGCCAGTGCCTGAGCAAACTGCGAAGCGTGCATGGATGATGCGCCGATGTAGCGCGCTTTCCCGGCTTTCACGACGTCATTAAGCGCTTCCAGCGTTTCTTCAATGGGCGTGTTGTAGTCCCAACGGTGAATTTGCAGGATATCGACATAGTCCATACCAAGACGCTTCAGACTGTCATCAATAGAACGCAGAATTTGCGCACGAGATAATCCTTCCGGCAGGTCGTCAACACGGTGAAAAACTTTGGTGGCTACTACGACGTCATCCCGACGAGCGAAATCGCGCAGCGCACGGCCGACAATTTCCTCACTGCTGCCTGCGGAGTAACTGTTTGCGGTATCGAAAAAGTTAATACCCCCCTCAAGGGCATGTTTGATAATCGGGCGGCTACTTTCTTCTGGTAGCGTCCAGGCGTGATTGCCGCGATTGGGTTCGCCAAACGTCATGCAGCCCAAACAAAGGCGGGAGATCCGAAGGTCTGTTTTTCCTAAGGTGTTGTATTGCATAAATTCGCTCCTGCTTAGCGTGTTATTCATTAAGCATAGCAGGAGCGAGGGGGGGATTATGCCAGCCAGGCCTTGATTTTGGCCTCAATTCCGGCTGCATTCAGGCCCAGTTCGGCGCGAGCCTCGTCCTGAGTACCCTGGGGAATGAAGAAGTCAGGCAGGCCGATATTCAGTACCGGAACCGGCTTACGGTGCGCCATCAGCACTTCGTTTACACCGCTGCCTGCGCCGCCCATAATGGCGTTTTCTTCAATCGTCACCAGCGCGTCGTGCTGTGCTGCCATTTCCAGAATCAGTGCTTCATCCAGCGGTTTCACGAAGCGCATATCGACCAGCGTTGCGTTCAGCGATTCCGCGACCTGAGCCGCTTCCGGCATCAGCGTACCGAAGTTCAGAATCGCCAGTTTCTCACCGTGACGCTTGACGATACCTTTGCCGATAGGCAATTGTTCCAGCGGCGTCAGCTCAACACCTACGGCAGTACCGCGTGGATAACGCACGACCGTTGGGCCATTGTTGTAGTGATAGCCGGTAAACAACATTTGGCGACATTCGTTCTCATCGCTCGGGGTCATAATGACCATTTCCGGGATGCAGCGCAGGAAGGAAAGATCGAACGCCCCCTGGTGGGTTTGCCCATCGGCACCCACGATTCCTGCCCGGTCAACGGCGAACAGTACCGGCAGTTTCTGAATGGCAACATCGTGCAGCACCTGATCGTAGGCGCGTTGCAGGAACGTGGAATAGATAGCGACGATGGGTTTATAACCACCAATCGCCAGACCTGCAGCAAAAGTTACTGCATGCTGCTCGGCAATCGCCACGTCGAAGTAGCGATCCGGGAATTTACGGGAAAACTCCACCATACCGGAGCCTTCACGCATTGCCGGGGTAATCGCCATCAGCTTGTTGTCTTTTGCTGCAGTTTCACACAGCCAGTCACCGAAGATTTTTGAATAGCTCGGCAGACCGCCGCTGCTTTTCGGCAGACATCCGCTGGACGGATCGAATTTTGGCACCGCGTGGAAGGTGATCGGATCTTTTTCTGCTGGTTCGTAGCCACGACCTTTCTTGGTCATGATGTGCAGGAACTGCGGGCCTTTCAGATCCCGCATGTTTTTCAGCGTGGTGATAAGACCCAGCACGTCGTGACCGTCTACCGGGCCAATATAGTTAAAGCCCAGCTCTTCAAACAGCGTACCCGGCACAACCATACCTTTGATGTGTTCTTCGGTACGTTTGAGCAGCTCTTTAATCGGCGGAACGCCGGAGAACACTTTCTTCCCGCCTTCGCGCAACGACGAATAGAGTTTTCCAGAGAGCAGTTGCGCCAGGTGGTTATTCAGCGCACCGACGTTTTCCGAAATCGACATTTCATTGTCGTTGAGGATAACCAGCATGTCAGGCTTAATATCGCCCGCATGGTTCATCGCTTCAAACGCCATCCCGGCGGTGATGGCACCGTCGCCAATGACGCATACGGTGCGGCGCTCTTTGCCTTCTTTCTCGGCGGCAACTGCAATGCCGATGCCTGCGCTGATAGAGGTTGAGGAGTGGCCAACGCTCAGTACGTCATACTCACTCTCGCCGCGCCACGGGAACGGATGCAGGCCGCCTTTCTGGCGAATAGTGCCAATCTTATCGCGGCGGCCGGTAAGAATTTTGTGCGGATAAGCCTGATGTCCCACATCCCAGATTAACTGGTCGAACGGGGTGTTGTAGACATAGTGCAGCGCGACGGTGAGTTCCACCGTGCCCAGACCAGAGGCGAAGTGCCCGCTGGAACGGCTCACGCTGTCGAGCAAATAGCGGCGCAGTTCGTCGCAAAGCTTAGGCAGGCTCTCTTTTGGCAGCAGTCTTAACTCCTGGGTGGAGTCGACCAACGCCAGGGTCGGGTATTTGGCTATATCAAAACTCATCGCAAGCTCATTGGATATGTTGGTTTATTTATCACGCTGGATTATGTAGTCCGCTAGCGCTTCCAGTGCCGAGGTATCGAGAGATTGTGCGGCCAGCAAACTTAACGACTGGCGGGCATCCTCAATTAAATCCCGGGCTTTATTCCGGGCTTGCTCAAGACCCAGAAGTGCAGGATAGGTACTTTTGCCAAGCTGCTGGTCGGCACCCTGACGTTTACCCAATGTTGCAGTATCGCCTACCACATCCAGTATGTCATCCTGAACCTGGAAGGCCAGACCGATACTTTCGGCGTATTTGTCGAGTATCGGCAGAAGTTCTCTCCCTTTATCTCCAGCACTTAACGCACCCAAACGAACGGCGGCGCGAATCAATGCGCCGGTTTTATGGCGATGAATACGCTCCAGCGCCGCCAGTTCTACCTGCTGACCTTCTGCTGCCAGATCCAGCGCCTGACCGCCACACATACCGGCGATACCGCTGGCTTGAGCCAGTTCAGAGATCATGGCGATGCGGTCACGGTCGGTGACTTCTGGCATCGGGGCGTCGCTGATAATAGAGAACGCCAGCGTTTGCAGCGCATCACCGGCCAGAATCGCATTCGCTTCACCAAACTTGACGTGGCAGGTTGGCAGGCCGCGACGCAGATCATCGTCGTCCATCGCGGGTAAATCGTCGTGCATCAGTGAATAGGCATGGATGCACTCAACCGCGGCGGCGGGGGCGTCAAGCGTACTCAGGCTCACGCCAAACATCTGACCGGTAGCATAAACCAAAAATGGGCGCAGACGTTTGCCGCCTAATAATGCGCCATATTGCATGGTTTCGACCACGGGAGTGTTCTGAAAGGGCAGTGGCGCGATAAAACGGCTCAGTGCCTGGTTAGCCTGCTCAACGCAAGTCTGTAGCTGCTGCGTAAAATCCATTTACTCATTATCCGGTGTAAAAGGCGTGAGGGCGGCGTCTTCAGTTTCTGACAGCAGGATTTGCACGCGCTGTTCAGCCTGTTGCAATTTGACTTGTCCCTGACGTGCCAGCTGTACGCCACGTTCGAATTCGTTCAGTGCCTCTTCCAGCGGCAAATCGCCGCTTTCCAGACGGGTGACAATCTGTTCCAGCTCGCTCAGCGCAGTTTCAAAACTGGCGGGCGCTTCATTTTTCTTCGGCATAATGAATGTCTGACTCTCTGTATTGACAGCACAAGACTATGGTAACGGACTCGCACTGATAAGCAAATAACGCGCAATGTGCACAGTAGCCGCGCGATGGTGGTATACTTGCGCGCCTGGATGCAGTCGCGGGTATGGGCTGCTGTATTATTTTCCATCACAAGTCGTTCAGACTTGCCAAAGAACCATTGCCGCCATGAAGTTTATCATTAAATTGTTCCCAGAAATCACCATCAAAAGCCAATCTGTGCGTTTGCGCTTTATAAAAATTCTGACAGGGAACATCCGTAACGTTTTAAAGCACTACGATGAAGACCTTGCCGTTGTCCGTCACTGGGATCACGTTGAGGTTCGCGCCAAAGATGAAAGCCAGCGTCTGGATATTCGTGACGCGTTAACCCGAATCCCGGGTATTCACCATATTCTCGAAGTAGAAGACGTGCCGTTTACCGATATGCACGATATTTTCGAGAAAGCACTGGTGCAATACCGCGATCAACTGGAAGGAAAAACCTTCTGTGTGCGCGTCAAGCGCCGCGGCAAGCATGAGTTTAGCTCCATCGAGGTGGAACGTTATGTTGGCGGCGGACTGAATCAGCATATTGAATCTGCGCGCGTGAAGCTGACGAAGCCGGATGTGACGGTTAATCTTGAAATCGAAAACGACCGTCTGCTGCTGGTTAAAGGCCGCTATGAAGGTATCGGCGGTTTCCCGATTGGTACACAAGAAGACGTTCTGTCGCTGATCTCCGGTGGTTTTGACTCCGGTGTGTCCAGCTACATGCTGATGCGTCGCGGCTGCCGCGTACACTATTGCTTCTTCAACCTCGGCGGCGCAGCGCATGAAATCGGCGTTCGCCAGGTGGCGCATTATCTGTGGAACCGTTTTGGTAGCTCACATCGCGTACGCTTTGTTGCTATCAACTTTGAGCCGGTAGTCGGTGAGATCCTGGAAAAAGTCGACGACGGCCAGATGGGCGTGGTCCTTAAGCGCATGATGGTCCGTGCGGCGTCTAAAGTGGCTGAACGCTATGGCGTACAGGCGCTGGTGACCGGTGAAGCGCTGGGCCAGGTGTCCAGCCAGACGCTAACCAACCTGCGCTTGATCGATAACGTTTCGGATACGCTGATCCTGCGTCCGCTAATCTCTCATGACAAAGAGCACATCATTAATCTGGCGCGTGAAATCGGTACTGAAGACTTCGCCCGTACCATGCCGGAATACTGCGGTGTGATTTCAAAAAGCCCGACGGTGAAAGCGGTTAAAGCGAAGATTGAGGCCGAAGAAGAAAACTTCGATTTCTCGATCCTCGATAAAGTGGTTGAAGAAGCGAACAATATTGACATTCGCGACATCGCCCAGCAGACGCAGCAGACCGTGGTGGAAGTTGAAACCGTGAGCGGCTTCGGTCCGAACGATGTGATTCTGGATATTCGCTCCGTGGATGAACAGGATGACAAACCGCTGAAGGTGGAAGGTGTGGACGTGGTTTCTCTGCCGTTCTACAAGTTGAGCACTAAATTCGGCGATCTGGACCAGAATAAAACCTGGCTGCTGTGGTGTGAACGCGGGGTGATGAGCCGCCTGCAGGCGCTGTATCTGCGCGAGCAGGGCTTTGAAAACGTAAAAGTGTATCGCCCGTAATTGTGGTTTGCCCCGGCTTTATGCGCCGGGGCAACGCTAATCTTGCGGCTGAAGTGATGCAATGCTGTTGACCAATTGATTAGCAATCTGCGGAATAGCTTCGGCACTAAAAAAACCCATCGTTACAGCAATTGCAATGAGCTCACCTTTACTACTCTGAAGCGGACAAGCGATAGATTGCGCTCCAGGGATCCCCTGAGTTGGGTTGTAACGCACGGCATATCCCTGCGATATTATTTGTTTAATTAACTGTTTCTGCGCCGGGTTTTGCGCCTGATAACCAGAAAAACTCATAAAAATTTGCCCTGCTGCACTGGCATGAAGTGGAACCTGCGTATTGGGCAGAAAATCGATATCGACGTTTCGAAAACTGCGATTGTAATGTTTGAGTATTAATCCGTTATCAGAGACAACGACGACTCCAGTAGAGTGGTTAAAGGTATCGCGAAAAGCAACCAGCATAGCGTTGAGCTCGTTAATCGCATTGCGTGTACTCGTTGGCGTCCCAGCCAGCTGCAGTGCAGTTGCACCCAGGCTGTAAAGCCCCTTTTCGTTTTGACATAGCATGCCTGTTCGGCAAAGTGAAACCAGATATTTGTGTAACCTGCTTTTCGACAAACCACATCCAGTAGCGATATCGATTGCCCTCGCTTGACCATTTTGACTGGCAACAAATGTCAAAATGCTGACGGCTATATCAACCGAATTTACCCCTTGTGATGTTTCAGTCATATGCGTTCTCTTTTTAGATACCTAGCGATTATATCATCGAGTCAGAAACAGGACTGCTTTCGCAATTCAAAAAGATCACTACCTCTAAGTGATTAGATCATGATTCACCTCAAGTTAATCATTAGTGAACCTTGATTCACTAATGATTAACTTTATGGAGGGGAAACCATGGATGCTTTGAGCAATATACGTTTAAAAAGAAGAACCCTGTTAAAAGGGCTAGGTGTAGTGGGTTTAGCTACATTAGGGCCAACCTTTCTCGGATTACGCCAGGCCAACGGTGCGCCGTTGCCCCGGTTTCGTCTTCAGCAATCGGATTACATGACATTTCGTTCGACCTGCGCAATGGAATGTCTGCATTGCAATCTGACTGCTTATGTCTGGAAAGATCGCTTGATGAAAATTGAAGCAACGAAAGGTTTTAACGTGAAATGTTGCTTACGAGGAATTAGCCGAACGAAGTGGGTGTACCACCCTCTACGTTTGACGCAACCGCTGCTGCGTACGGGGGAGAAAGGTGAGGGGAAATTTAAGCCAATTTCCTGGGATGCCGCACTGGATCTCATTGAAAAGAAAATCAGAGACACAATCGCGAGTGATGGCAATAAAGGCTTATTGTTAACTGCCGCCTCAGGGAACATGGACTCTATCAAGAATGATATGGGGAAAGCATTTTTTGATTATCTTGGCGGATCGACAAAACATGCTGGTTCACTATGTTGTGCTGCCGTCACCGCCGCGATGATACCAATGGTGGGTTTACGCTATGCGGATACCCGAGACACGATACCAGCAAGCCGCTATATCCTCTGCTGGGGAAATAACCCTGCCGTCACGATGCATGCTTACTTCAAGGATTATTCACACGCGCAACGTAACGGGGCGCGCATGGTCGTTATCGATCCCCGTTTTAACGAAACCGCAGCTAAAGCGGATGAGTGGGTGCCTATTGTGCCGGGGACTGATATCGCACTGGCGCTGGGGATGATCAACATCATTATGCAGGAAAAACGCTATGACGCGGATTTTCTGCGAGCGCACACCGGTGCGGTTTATCTGGTGGATGGACAACAGAAGTTAATGCGAGCCGACCCGCAGGATACGGACAGTTATCTGGTGTTTGATACCCTGACACAAAGCGTGAAGCGACATGATGCGCCGGGCGTTATTCCTGCATTGCTGAATGATGAACTGCCCAACGAGAGTGATTTTACGACCGTACTGGATAACGTTTGGGCGCAGGCTAAGCCCTGGACAACACAGAAAGTCGAGCAGGAAACGGATGTGCCAGCGCAAACGGTGTTACGCTTGGCGCGAGACTATGCTTCCACGCAGCCTGCGATGATTGTTCAGAATATGTCTGGAGCGCAGAGAACCGAATTTGGTACTTACGTAGCTGCCAGCCAATTTTATCTGGCGCTGATAACCGGCAATATCGGTAAGCCTGGTGCTGGGGTCTGTGATGCGGGCGGGGTCAGGCAAATGGCGAAATTTTCGCCCATTATCCCCCCCGCGCCAAATGCTGCCAAAATTCCATCGATCCCCATTTCTAAAATTGGGGACTGGATCGTTAACGAAAAACCTCATCCAATAAAATTCTGGTGGAACATGACACTGGGGGCAATGACGCAGTTGCCGAATACAAATCAGGTCAGAGAAGCCTTTAAAAAAGTGCCATTTGTCGTGGTGGCAGACAATTTGATGAGTTCGTCTGCACTGTATGCCGATTTGGTGCTGCCCGTGACGACCATTTTTGAAGATGTCAGTTTAATGGCGGGGGTTCGCAGCCACTATGTACAACTGATGGAGAAAGCGGTGGAACCACCGGGAGAAGCTAAACCGGATTACTGGATTTTTGCACGCCTGGCCGAGCGTTTTGGATTTGGAGACGTCTTTAATCAGCCCATTGAACATTACATTGATACTTGCCTCAAAGGGTCGGGTATCACCCGCGAAATGTTAAAAAAAGGGCCGGTATGCCCCGTTAAAGAAGACTGGACCCCCTTTAAGGATGGGCAGTTTTGTACCTCAACCGGAAAGGCGCATTTTTATATTGAGGAGTGGGCCAAAAAAGACTTCCTGCCGGTAGTGACCTGGAAACAGGTGAAAGAGTCAGTGAAAGGTTCACCTGAGCTGGCAAGCCACTATCCGTTAATGGCGGTACAGCGCAAACTGGCACGTAGCGTACATTCGAGCCACGGTATGAATGAATGGATCCTCGAGGTTCAGCGTAATCGTCCAAACGTTATGATTCACCCAGAAGATGCCCATAATCGTCAGATCCAGGCTGGAGAGTGGGTTGTTGTGTTTAATCATCGTGGAGAGCATAGAGCAATTGCCGATGTCACAACGCATATAAAACGGGGAGTTGTGAGCCTGGATAACGGCTGGTGGGAGCAACAGGGGGGAAGTAGCAGCCACGTCACCAACGATCAGGTCGAGTTGTTGGGCAATGGACACTGTTGTAACAGTACGTTAGTTGACGTGAGAAGGGAGGCTTAATCATGACGAAACAGTATGGATTTCTTATTGATATGCAAAACTGCTATGGCTGTAAAACCTGCAGCATGGCCTGCAAATCAGAAAATATGACGCCGCTTGGTGTGTTGTGGCGGCGGGTGCGTGAACGCAATACGGATGAACCTAATACTCAAGCTTTTATCAGCATGTCGTGTAACCATTGCGATGACCCTCAGTGCATGAAAGTGTGCCCTGCCGGGACTTATACCAAACGAGCTGACGGGATTGTTTTACAGGACCACGAACGTTGTATCGGTTGCCGGATGTGTATTATGGCCTGCCCCTGGAGTGCACCGGTTTACGATGCGGAAGAGGGGAAAACCAGTAAATGTAATTTGTGTGCGGAACGCCTGGATGAAGGTTTGCAACCACGCTGTGTCGAATCGTGTCCCGCGGGGGTTTTACGATTTGGCGAGATAGAAGATCTTCGCAAAGAGCATACCACCCAATGGACGGTACTAGAGAAGCGCTACAACTTACCCGATCACAATATCAGTAAGCCCAATATTGTGATTATTGCGCCACGGGACTGAGGAGAGAGAAATGGAACACTATGAATTGCCATTAGTCTTTTTTACGGTCTTTGCTCAATGGGGGATTGGTGGTGTCCTGGCACTAACGTTGTGTCAGAATTTTGGTACGCTGAAATTCAATGCTGAACAATATCGTCGGCTGGCGCTGTTATTTTGGGTCATCACTGTGCTGGGTTCTTTGGCATCCCTTGTACACTTGGGAACACCTACTGGCGCATACCGCTCAATAGCTGGGTTGGGAATATCCTGGTTGAGCCGGGAAGTGGTGGCATTTATCGTATTGAATGCCGTGATATTTTGTTGGCTAGCGCTATGCTGGCTCAAGCCTGAGCACCCTGGAGTGAATCTTCTGGGTGGCGTAACGGCGCTTGTTGGTCTTGTGTCAATTTTTGTGACGTCTCAGGTCTATTACCAAATGGCACTACACCCGCTTTGGCATACTCTGGCCACGCCGCTTGGCTTTCTGGCAACGGCGGTGTTGCTGGGTTTTATGAGTGTGGCGGTAGCAGGTGGCTATTGGCATAAATCCTCTTCACCGGTGTGTAATGCAGGGATCATAATTGGAATCGTGTTGACGGCGAGCGGGTTGTGGTTTCGCTATCATGTGCCTGGCGCTGATGCGTCAAGTCCTCTGCTATGGTGGCAGCTATTTTCCAGCATCTGTGTTGCTGTGTGGGGAATATCGCGTCTGAACTATAGCCAGCAGAGTTGGGTATGGGTCGTATTAATGGCGACGGGTGAACTGGCGGGAAGAATGTTGTTTTATAGCAACGTTATGAGCGGAGCACCTTGGTTTTAAATCTTTTACCGGATGGTTTCAACCATCCGGTAAGCATGTTTATTCGTAGTAGTTATAAATTCCCGCGGCCATCACCAGTTGTGATGCCACTTCGTAAGCTTTTTCGCGACTCACCAGCAGATCAATGATTTTCAAACCGAAATCGATGGAAGTTCCCGGTCCCTGGCTGGTTAACAGGTTGACACGTGGATCCCATACCACTCGCTTGTCCTGCCATTGTTCAGATGGGATTTTGTCTTTCAGCGCCGGGAAACCAGTCATATTACCGATGGGGAAAATATCGTGTGGGACGAGCACGGTGGCGGCAGCGGCGCAAATTGCCGCGACAATACGTCCGGAACGATGGAATTGCTTCACCGTTTCGATAAGCAACGGGCTGTCACGAAAACATTCAGCGCCTTTAATGCCACCCGGCAACACGATAATGTCGAAATCGCCGTCCGCAACTTCGACCAGGGGCGCATCAGCCAGTAACTTCACGCCACGCGAACAGACAATCGTCAGGTTGCCATCGCTGGCGACGCTTGCGGTCGTGACCTTAATGCCGCCACGAACCAGCAGATCGATAGTGGTGACCGCTTCGGTCTCTTCACTACCAGGGGCGAGACATACCAGTGCTTGAGCGCTCATACTCACTTTCCTTTCTCTTAACCATTTCAAACAGGTGGGCATTTTCCGGGACGGCGATGCCGTGCGCACGTGCGCGTTTTAACAAATAACCGGTAATGTAGTCGATCTCCGTATGACGCAAGGCACGAATGTCCTGCAGCATCGATGAGATATTTTCTGCCGTGCTGTCAATTACTTGCTCGACATAATAACGTAAATCATCCGCTGATGTGTGATGACCTTCGCGCTCAATGACCGCCGCCACTTCCTCGCATATCAATGCTATTTTTTCTGGATGCTGACGCAGTTCGCCGTTGGGACAGTTCCAGAGTGCGGTGAGTGGGTTAATGACACAGTTCACAGCCAGCTTACGCCACAGCTCAGCGCGAATAGTGTTGTGCCAGGCGACATCGGGCAGGACATCTTGCAGGATTTCAGCCAGATAGCTGAAATCGCCATCTTGTTCACGTGCCGGGCCAATACGCGTTGTACCCTGAGCAACATGAATAATGACGTTCCCATCACGGCGTGCCGCATGAGTGGTCGTACCCATCAACAGGGGTTGCCGAATGCTATGCAGTTCTTCAATTGTCCCCATACCGTTGTGAATTAACAGAATGGGCGTGGTTTCAGGCAGAATAGCGGCCAGGCTTTTGACTGCGTCAGAAACCTGCCAGGCTTTTAGTGTCACCAGAAGCAGATCGCTTTTCGCCAAAAAATCGGGGTCGTTTGCCGTCAGGGATTCATTAAAAACGGATCCATCCGTGTCAATCAGGTTCACGCTGCAATAAGGTTGTGGCACGCGTAGCCACCCTTGCACCTCATGTCCATGTTTGCACAGCGCTGTAAGCCACAGCTGTCCTAACGCTCCGCATCCCAGTACGGTAATTTTCATTCTTCCTCCTCACCTGCAACAGCACCAGGTGTTAATCCATATCCGCTACATCCCATTATTGTTCGCAGCTATCAGTACCACGTACAATTAAAGGATACAGCCTAGTATAGCGCTGTCTGTTGAGTAACTTTGCAGGTATTATGCTTCGCATCAAAAATGAAGGGAGAGGAAAAGATGCCATCTTTCGATATTGTTTCTGAAGTTGATCTTCAGGAAGCCCGTAACGCGGTCGATAATGCCAGCCGCGAAGTGGAGTCACGCTTCGATTTTCGTGGCGTTGAGGCCACCTTTGAGCTGAACGAGTCAAATAAGACGATTAAGGTGCTGAGCGAGTCTGATTTCCAGGTTAATCAGTTGCTGGATATTTTGCGTGCCAAACTGCTGAAACGTGGTATTGAAGGCACGTCGCTGGATGTACCAGAAACTTTCGTGCACAGCGGTAAAACCTGGTTTGTCGAAGCTAAGCTGAAGCAAGGCATTGAAAGCGCAGTGCAGAAGAAAATCGTCAAGCTGATCAAAGACAGCAAACTGAAGGTGCAGGCGCAGATTCAGGGCGAAGAAATTCGTGTGACCGGTAAGGCGCGTGACGATCTGCAATCCGTTATGGCGCTGGTTCGCGGTGGCGATCTCGGCCAGCCGTTCCAGTTCAAGAACTTCCGCGATTAAGTCGTTATGTCAGATGGCGTGAGCCGCCATCTGACAAATCTCATCTTCAAGCCTGGCTAATCGTCTGTTCAACTTCGAATCGATTCGTCACTTTACTGTCGATCTTCACGTAGGCCGAATGCTCTTTTGCCACCAGTAATACTTCACTGACGCCTTCTTTTGCCAGTAGGCGCTGCTTTAACGCCTCATCGGCGGCAATCTCCGGTGGAATTTCCACACGCAGGCTGCTGACATACGGCGGCTCTTTCATTGTACTTGCCACAACTAACCAAACTGCCGCCAGAAGCGCACCGGCCAGGAATACGGCCTGACCATCAAACATTTCGACCACCCAACCGCCGAGCGAACCGCCAATCGCCACGCCAAGAAACTGGCTGGTGGAGTAAACGCCCATCGCCGTGCCTTTATAGCCTGCCGGAGACTCTTTACTGATAAGTGAGGGGAGGAGGGCTTCCATCAGGTTGAAGGCGAGGAAGAATATCTGTACGCCGGCAATCAGCCCCCAGAAATGAATGTTTGCGCTCCACAATACAATCTCTGCAATAAGTATCAGTAACACGCAGGCGAGGAACACGCGTTTCATCTTGCGCTTCACTTCGGCGTAAATGATGAACGGCACTACGGAAACAAAGGACAGCAGCATCGTCACCAGATAAATTTTCCAGTGCTCTGCGGCGGGGAAGCCCGCTTTCGCCAGTTGGCTTGGTAAGGCGACGAATGTGGACATCAGCAAAATATGCAGGCACATGATGCCAAAATTGAGCTTCAGCAGTTTGGGCTCCGCCAGCACTTTGCTGAAGCTGCCTTTTACCATGCCCGACTCGCGGTTCAGCACGTGGGTAGTGCTATTGGGAACGACCCAAATGGTTAGCACAATACCCGTGGTAGCAAGAGCTGCGATCATCCAGAACAGCGCGTGTAGTCCCAGCGCATGGGTAACGATTGGTCCTAGCACCATCGCAATGGCGAAGGTGATACCAAAGCTGACGCCGATAAACGCCATCGCTTTGGTACGGTTTTGCTCACGGGTTAAGTCGGAAAGCAGCGCCATTACGGCAGCAGCAATTGCGCCAGAACCTTGTAGGGCACGACCAAGAATAATGCCCCAGATTGAATCGGAGAGGGCGGCAATTATGCTGCCGAGAACGAATACCGCCAGCCCGCCAACAATAAGCGGCTTACGACCAATGCGGTCAGAGAGCAGACCAAAGGGGATTTGGAAAACGGCTTGCGCCAGACCATATATGCCGATGGCAAGGCCAATTAGCGCTTCGCTGGCACCCTGTAGCGCCATACCGTACGTGGTCAGAACCGGCAGGACCATAAACATGCCAAGCATGCGCAACGAGAATACGGTCCCTAAACCCCAGGTGGCGCGCAACTCACCGGGCGTCATTTTGTAATCGTTCATTCCCACCTCTGTATTAATTTCGCGCCTAGTGTAAAGCGCTAAGCTGGCTGGGTAAATATGCGCTTTATTAACAAATGTTGGGGTTATGAGGGGCGTTGGCTGGAGACGGAAATGCCGGATGACGATACTCACGTATCTTATCCGGCCTACAAGCAATGTGCTTTTTTGTAGGCCGGATAAGGCGTCAGCCGCCATCCGGCATAGAAGAGGTGACGATTAACTTACCAGACGTAAGTCAGCAGGTTCTGCGAGTTTGGCACCATAAAATCGACGGACATCATCACGGAAAGCGCGGTAATGGCGATGATGGAGAAACCGAACAGCTTGCGCGCCCAGACTCTGTCATCTTCCACTTTATAACCGCGCAGCGCCATGCCCAACCACCAGACGCTCACCGCCGCAGCAACAATCAGGTATTTATAACCGGCATAGCCGCCCAGGGTTAGCATCAGCGTGGCAATAGCAAACGCCACGATGTAAAGCGTGATATGGTTTTTCGCGACCGAAATACCTTTCACCACCGGCAGCACCGGGATGTTGGCAGCCTGATAATCCTTGAAGCGGAAAATCGCAATCGCGTAAGAGTGCGGCATCTGCCACAGGCTGAAAATAGCCAGCAGAATCAACGCACCGCTATCGAATACACCGGTTACGGCGCAGTAGCCAATCACCGGCGGCGCAGCGCCGGAGAGTGAGCCAATCAGCGTACCGTAAACGGAATGACGCTTCATATACAGGCTATAAACGCCTACATAAACCACGAAGCCCATTACCCCCAGCCAGCAGGCCAGAGGGTTCGCGCCAAACCACAGCAGCATAAAGCCAGCAATACCCAGCAAGGTGGCGTATACCAGCGAGACCGCAGGGGATATCAGACCTTTAACCAGCACGCGGTTTTTGGTCCTCTCCATCTTCCTGTCGATATCCCTGTCGATGTAGTTGTTAAATACACAACCCGACGCCACAACCAGTGACACCCCAACCAACGTGTAGATAAACAGGGGATAATCAATGCTGCCCTTCGAGGCCAGCAGGAACCCCCCAATCACCGAGATCAGGTTGCCAAAGATGATGCCTGGTTTCGTTACTTGCAGGTATTGCTTAAACATCATAATCGCCGCTCTTAGTGCATCATCATGTTGTAGTTAAGGTTCCACATAATCCAGATGGAGCCCACAACCAGGATGGCGATGATTAGCACAGTAAAGACAAAGGCCGTCATGTTCCAACCTTCATCAGATTTGCTATTCATGTGCAGGAAGCACACCAGGTGCACCAGAATCTGTACCACTGCCATTGCCAGAATAGTTCCCAGAATGACGGCCGGAGAAGCAGAACCTGTCATGACCATCCAGAACGGAATGACCGTCAGGATGATCGACAGGATAAAACCTGTCATGTAGGTTTTTACGCTGCCATGGGATGCGCCGCCGCTCTCGTTAGAATGACTCATTACATCGCCCCCATCAGATAAACAACAGTGAACACACAGATCCACACCACGTCCAGGAAGTGCCAGAACAGGCTCAGGCACATGATACGGGTACGGTTAGTGCTGGTCAGGCCGCGACGAGCAACTTGCACCATCAGCACCGCCATCCAGATAAGACCGGAGGTGACGTGCAGACCGTGCGTGCCGACCAGCGCGAAGAACGCAGACAGGAAGCCGCTGCGATCCGGGCCCATACCGTTAACAATCAGGTGATGGAATTCATAGAGTTCCATCCCGATGAAGCCGGCACCGAACAAGAAGGTCAACGCCAGCCAGGAGATAACCTGGCTCTTGTTGTTCTTGTACATGGCGATAGCTGCCATGCCGTAAGTAATGGAGCTGAATAACAGCAGGAATGTTTCAACCAGAACGAACGGCAGTTCAAAAATGTCCTTACCTGTTGGGCCACCTGCGGTGCCGTTCACCAGAACGGCGTAGGTTGCAAACAGAATAGAGAACAGAATGCAGTCGCTCATCAGGTAGACCCAAAATCCGAAGATTTTGGTCTGGCCTGCATCGTGGTGCCCGTGTTCGTGCGCGTGGGCATTCGCGTGCGTTAAAGTATCAGTTGCCATTTTTCAGCCCTGCCTTTGTAATCTCATCGAAATGCTGGTTTTCCAGTTTTTCGACTTCCGGTACCGGCACGTAGTAATCCACGTCTTCATCAAAGCTTTTCACGATCCAGCTGATGATCATGCCTGCGAAGCTTGCAATCGCCAGCCACCAGATATGCCAGATCATGGCGAAACCAAACAGTGTTGCGAAGGCCGTAATGACGATACCTGCACCGCTGTTTTTCGGCATATGAATCTCTTCATAATGCGCAGGCTGCTTGTACGCTTCACCTTTCTCTTTCATTTCCCAGAAGGCATCACGCTCGTGGACGTGTGGCACAACGGCAAAGTTATAGAACGGAGGCGGGGAAGAGGTTGCCCACTCCAGCGTACGACCACCCCATGGGTCACCGGTCAGGTCACGGTTCTGCTCGCGGTCACGAATAGACACGTAGATCTGAATCAGCTGGCACAGGATACCCAGTGCAATCAGCGCGGCGCCGCAAGCGGCAACGACCAACATTGGGTGGAACTGAGGGTCAATCTGCTGGCTGAGGCGACGGGTCATACCCATAAAGCCCAGCACGTACAGCGGCATAAATGCCACGAAGAAGCCGATGATCCAGAACCAGAATGCGCGTTTACCCCATGTTTCGTTCAGCGTGAAGCCAAACGCTTTTGGCCACCAGTAGGTCATACCTGCGAAGCAGCCAAATACCACGCCGCCGATGATAACGTTATGGAAGTGCGCAATCAGGAACAGACTGTTGTGCAGCACGAAGTCTGCACCCGGAACCGCCAGCAGCACGCCGGTCATACCGCCGACTGAGAAGGTGACGATAAAGCCAATCGTCCACAGCATTGCTGAGTGGAATACGATGCGGCCCTGATACATGGTGAACAGCCAGTTGAAGATCTTCACCCCGGTTGGGATGGCGATAATCATGGTGGTAATACCGAAGAAGGCGTTTACGTTAGCGCCTGCACCCATGGTGAAGAAGTGGTGCAGCCAAACAACGAACGACAGAACGGTGATACACACGGTTGCCCACACCAGTGAGGTGTAACCAAACAGGCGTTTACGCGAGAAGGTTGCAGCGATTTCGGAGAACACACCGAAGACCGGCAGAACCAGAATGTACACTTCCGGATGGCCCCAGGCCCAAATCAGGTTGATGTACATCATCATGTTGCCGCCCATATCGTTGGTAAAGAAATGGGTGCCCAGATAGCGATCCAGGGTCAGCAACGCGACGGTAACCGTCAGGATTGGGAAAGAAGCGATAATCAGGATGTTCGCACACAGAGATGCCCAGCTAAACACCGGCATCTTGAACATGGTCATTCCTGGTGCACGCATCTTAATGATGGTCACAAAGAAGTTGATACCGGTCAGGGTTGTACCAATACCGGACAATTGGACTGCCCATATCCAATAGTCGACCCCGACGCTTGGACTGTACTCTATTCCCGAAAGTGGCGGATACGCCAGCCAACCGGTCTGTGCGAATTCACCTACGCCCAGAGACAGGTTAACCAGGATTACGCCGACAACGGTGAACCAGAAGCTCAGGTTGTTCAGGAACGGGAATGCAACGTCACGAGCGCCGATCTGCAGAGGAACCACCAGGTTCATCAGACCGATAACAAATGGCATTGCCACGAAGAAGATCATAATCACGCCGTGAGCCGTGAAGATCTGGTCGTAGTGGTGAGGAGGCAGGAAGCCTGCTTCACCTGCAGAAGCCAGCGCTTGCTGACTACGCATCATGATGGCGTCGGCAAAGCCACGAATCAACATGACGATTGCGACGATGACATACATGATGCCAAGGCGTTTGTGGTCAACCGAAGTCAGCCACTCTTTCCACAGGTAGGTCCACTTACCGAAGTAAGTGATAAGGCCCAGTAAGGCCGCACCACCGATGATAATGGCAGCAATCGTAACCATGACAATGGGTTCATGGAACGGCACTGCATCCAGCGTCAATTTTCCGAACATCGTATTCTTCCTCGGCCCCTTAGTGAGCGGATTCCGCGTGGCTCATGTCCATGCCTTCCATTCCTTCATGTGCGTTGTGCTCACCTTCGGGTTGGGTCATGTCCATGCTCTTACCGTGAGCCATAAATTTGTTAATAACGTCTTTAAACAAATCCGGTTTCACGTTGGAGAAATATTCCACCTGGTTGTATTCGCTTGGCGCAGCCACTTTCTCGAACGCAGCCATGTCGCTCATGGTGTTCGTGGACTGTTTAGCTTTAGCAACCCATTGGTCGAATTCGGCGCGGTCCTTTGTTGCGATAGCCTTGAACTTCATACCGGAGAAGCCTGGTCCGCTATAGCTTGCGGAGATACCATCATAAGTACCGACTTCGTTGGCGATCAGATGCAGTCGAGTCTGCATGCCGGCCATGGCATAAATCTGGCTACCCAGACGCGGGATAAAGAAGGAGTTCATCACGGAGTTGGATGTCACTTTGAATTCAACCGGAGTATTCGCCGGGAAGGCGATTTCATTCACGGTAGCGATACCTTGTTCCGGATAGATGAAGAACCATTTCCAGTCCATGGAAACCACTTCGATGGTAATGGGCTTCTCGTCATGCGCCAGCGGTTTGCTTGGCTCAAGAGCGTGAGTGGTTTTCCAGGTCAGAACGGCAAGGAAAATGATGATTAAGATAGGCACCGTCCAGACCACAGCTTCCACTTTATTGGAGTGTGACCAGTTCGGGCTGTACTTCGCATCTTTATTGCTTGCACGGTACTTCCAGGCAAAACCAACAGCCATCAAGATGGCAGGAATAACGACAATCAACATCAGGCCAAATGCCGTCAGTATCAATGACCGTTGTTCCAGTCCAATCTGTCCTTTAGGGTCAAGCAGCGCAGAATTACAGCCACTGAGTAATGCAGTGCCTGCAATTAATGACAACCATCCCAAACTTTTATTGTATTTCCTGAGTCTCATTTAACGACCTCAATTCCACGGGACCGGGTGGCGTTTAAAGTGTGAGGGCATTTTACGGGAAGGTTACATTACTGTAAACATCATTGGATCTGTGTTACCGGGTTCTGCCGTGCGTGTCACATATGTTGCAATATATGTCGCCTCAGCTTTAAGAACCTGTTGCAACATCACGTTATAACGAAAGCGGGCGAGCTGGGGAGGTGTTGAGGACAATTGGTATAACCAATACGAAAATAAAACAATTGTTTAACAATTGATTATCAA
>NZ_JANEWM010000159.1:0-743 GCF_028069825.1 Citrobacter sp. Igbk 14 | reverse complement strand
TATCACCTTACCGACGCTTATCGCAGATTAGCACGTCCTTCATCGCCTCTGACTGCCAGGGCATCCACCGTGTACGCTTAGTCGCTTAACCTCACAACCCGAAGATGTTTCGTAAAACACCANCGTGTTGCGAAAATTTGAGAGACTCGAACACACCGCTTTTCATTTCTTATTACGGAGAAATGAAACAGTGTGTCGTTTCAATTTTCAGCTTGATCCAGATTTTTAAAGAGCAAAACTTCGCAGTGAACCTTTTCAGGTACACTCTGAAGTTTTCTTGNTTTTTTGCAGTAAAGATGGTGGAGCTATGCGGGATCGAACCGCAGACCTCCTGCGTGCAAAGCAGGCGCTCTCCCAGCTGAGCTATAGCCCCATCGTAGTTATCTCATTCACCTTAATTTTTGTTGAAGCAAGGCGTGGTGACACGAAGCATACTGAAGTATGTGAGTGTCGCCGCAACGCGGCATCAGCAAAAATTTGGTAGGCCTGAGTGGACTTGAACCACCGACCTCACCCTTATCAGGGGTGCGCTCTAACCACCTGAGCTACAAGCCTGCAGAGATTTTCTTACTGCTAATTTTCATCAGACAATCTGTGTGAGCACTACAAAGAACGTTTCTTTAAGGTAAGGAGGTGATCCAACCGCAGGTTCCCCTACGGTTACCTTGTTACGACTTCACCCCAGTCATGAATCACAAAGTGGTAAGCGCCCTCCCGAAGGTTAAGCTACCTACTTCTTTTGC
>NZ_JANEWM010000158.1:0-757 GCF_028069825.1 Citrobacter sp. Igbk 14 | reverse complement strand
GCATATTATTATAAGCTATTAAACTTTGTTCTTTTAAATAGTCATTATGATAATTGTATTGTGATTGAGTATGACTTAGAAAATCAGAGAATCTTTTCTTCCACATTTGATGAAATCTATCTGTAACTTTTTCGGGTATTTTTAGGGGGGGGAGTCTTTCATTTTCACTGAAACTGCTGAAAGTATATTTGACGGGGATTGTAACTTGAGCCAAATGATAACCATGATATATAACATTGCATTGTTTATCGGCCCAAAACCCCGCGCTCAACAGCAGATAATAATCATCGCTATTTTTGGTGATCTTATTATTTTTTATCATTTCCTCAATATTAAAATCATCCAGTGCATATACGTTCCACTTTTCATTAAATTTTTTCTCTAAGTAAGTAGAGTAAATTGATGCTTCCATCTTTGAATAAAAAATTAGAATGCCTTCTATACTTCGATCATACCGCCTCCACAATGGCTCTAACATTTCTTCTTTTTTATGCGTTGTTTTGTTGTATATTCCACTGACACGACCCAATACCCATAATTCGTGCTCGCTTATATATTGGGTGTCCTGATTTTCTTCCCGGTAAAAATACATTTTCTGACTCTCTCTCATCCGTTGAAAGCATGATGACAAACTATTTCCTCTATAAAAGCTGTGCTGCTGATCGCATAAGGAATAAAAAAGCCTGAATCCAGTTCGTGATGATTCAGGCTTGAAATAATTAAAATCACATGCATTCACTTAATAAATATATTATGG
>NZ_JANEWM010000157.1:0-757 GCF_028069825.1 Citrobacter sp. Igbk 14 | reverse complement strand
ATACTCAAGGTCTTTGTGTACCTGATGAAAACACTTTTATCATTGCTTTTCTTAAATAATATCATTTCTTAAGTGAAGCCTGCGCAACTGTGTGTTGCGCCATTGGGCTTCAGAACATTACTAAAGTGTTTTCTGTAAGTATAAATACGCTTCGCGCACGAGTTCATAGAGCTGAGATTAACTGTCATTACAAATACGCTTCGCGCAGAAGTTCATACAAATGGGCTTAGCTGTCAGCACAAATACGCTTCGCGCAAAAAAATCATGAGGCTGAGTTGATCGGGAAAGCGAACACAAATACATGATTTACCCGTTTGCTGACTACGGCTCACGCCGGGACCCTTCGGAAAAATTCTTTCTACTTCAGCGAATGAGTGCTGCGGGCACTCAACGGCGCTGCCAAGGAAACAAAATTATGGTTTTTCAATTGTTCGATAAAAATAACTGACATTTATCGGTAGTAGGGGCGTAAGCCAGTGCGTAGCACGCTCTCAAAAAATATTCCTGTGGGTTTCTTATCTGCAATAGGGAAATAATTCAGATAGTTGAAATATGAAATAGCAATACAATCAGGAAGATACAAAATTATCATAGTAAAAGCTATTGTTATTTATGAAAGAAGGAAAATATATATTAATAGTGAAATATTTGTATTTTACTATTGATTTTAATTTTTAAGATGATAGTACTTAATTATAAAAACAAAAAATGGAGGAAATTATGAGTGCTATTAATGTATTATCTCAGGAGGAAAAAT
>NZ_JANEWM010000156.1:0-724 GCF_028069825.1 Citrobacter sp. Igbk 14 | reverse complement strand
CGCTGATCCCGCTGGAGGTTGATGCGCCTGAGCATCGCCGGTACCGCACGATCGTGGATCCCCTGTTTCGGCCCAAGGCTATCGAGCACATCGCGGACTCGGTGCGCGAGTACGCGATCCAACTCGTCGACACCATGTTGGACAAGCGTGAGTTCGATTTCATGGCCGAATTCGCCCAGCCCTTCCCCAGTGCGGTGTTCTTGCGCTTGGTCGGCCTCGACTTCAGTGTGCAGCAGCGCGATCAGCTGTGTAGCTGGGCAGGCACCATCCTTCACACCACCACCAACGGCGCTTCGCATGGCGACGTCGAGGCGCAGACTGCGGCCCGACTGGCGGCCGGCAAGGCGCTGCACAACTTCTTGCGTGAATTACTGGACGAGCGGCTGAAAAATCCCGGCGACGACATCATTTCGTATCTGACGACCGCCGAGATGCCCGGCCAACGCAAGCTGGACTATCGGGAAATCCTCAACTTCGCCTATGTGCTGGTGCTGGCCGGCCTGGACACGGTGACGACCGCGATCGGCTTCAGTTTCTTGCATCTGGCCCGGCGCCCCGATCTGCAAGACCGGCTTGCCGCGGATCCGGCGCTGATCCCCGCGGCCGTGGAAGAACTGCTGCGCTACGAGCCGATCGTGCATGCCAGCAGGACGGTGACCGAGCCCACGAGCAAAACAAAAATGTCACTTAATAAGAACACACGCGCTGTGAACAATTTAGTTTT
>NZ_JANEWM010000155.1:0-806 GCF_028069825.1 Citrobacter sp. Igbk 14 | reverse complement strand
TAATGGTTCTGACAAAGATACAATAAACTTAGTCAAAAATGCTATAATTAAAGATCGAGTTGAGTATATCCAGACTGGATTAAAAAATGGTGAAATAACGAAAGGTGAATATAATTCCTTAGTTGATTCTTTATGGGATGGATTTCAAGCAGGAATCAAGGCTGCATCTTTTGAAAGAAAGTTAATCAAGGTTGAACCAATAAAGCCTGATGTCTTTAAAAAATTCAATTCATCTGAAATACCATTCAATAGATTGCATATAGTAATTGTAAGTAAAGAGTTCCCCCCTCTGACGAAATCTGGAGGAATCGGCACGCTTTATTATAATCTTGCTAGTGAATTATTATTGGCAGGGCATTTTGTCAGCGTGATTTACAGATCAGATAGCTATGATGTCAAAGAACGAGGAAGATTGAAGTTAATTTCATTGAACAAGAAAAAAAAATCAATTGGCTTTGTAGATGATTCAAATATTGCCAATGAGATTTTGAATTGGTCAACTAGTGTGGCAATTGAAATTGAAAAGTTAAATGAAATTCATCCGATTAGTGTTGTCGATTCCTGCCTTTGGGATTCTGAAGTATATTCATTCTCACTTATTAAAAATAAATTAAATATTCCATTGGTACTTCGATTGGTGACACCATTAAAGGTCGCTAATGACATGAATAAATGGAATATGAATGATAACGATTTAGACTATCTTACGCACTTCGAGTACAAAGTCGTTGAATCTGCTGATGCGGTTGTTCCAATTAGTGACTCCATAAAAAATACTTATATTTCTTTGTACAAACCTTCGGAAA
>NZ_JANEWM010000154.1:0-825 GCF_028069825.1 Citrobacter sp. Igbk 14 | reverse complement strand
GACTTATGCTAAAAACAACCATCGATTATTAGAATGGATGTCATTCGGAAATAAAAAATATTCGAATAGAATAAACATTTTGAATGATATCTCTTTTAACGTCGGGGTCGGTGAGTCTGTTGGTATTTTAGGTATGAATGGTGCAGGGAAAAGTACCTTACTTAAAATTATAACAGGAACAACAATGCCATCAAGCGGTAGCGTGTCAGTTCGGGGGCGTGTGGCTGCTTTGCTAGAGTTAGGTATGGGATTCCATCCCGATTTCTCAGGCAGAGATAATGTCTATATGTCAGGACAGCTATTAGGATTAAATACTGAGCAAATTAAGGAGTTAATGCCTAGCATTGAAGAATTCTCTGAAATAGGGAAATATATTGATCAACCTGTACGTACCTATTCTAGTGGGATGCAGGTAAGATTGGCCTTTGCTGTTGCAACAGCAGTAAGGCCTGAGTTATTAATTATTGATGAAGCATTGTCTGTTGGTGATGCATATTTTCAAGCTAAGAGTTTCAATAAAATTAGAGAATTTAAAGCCCAAGGAACTACGCTTCTAATTGTCTCTCACGATCAGGCAGCTATTGCTAATATTTGTACAAGAGCAATACTGTTGGATAAAGGTAGTATAGTTGCAGATGGGTTGCCGACGGATGTTTTAAATTTATATAACGCGAAACTATCAAAAACAGCAGACGAGAATGAGATAATTGTTAACGACGGAAAATCGGAGTCAGGAAATAAAAAAGCTATAATAAATAGTTTCTATATTGAATCAGAAACTGGGGAAAAAATTGACACGTTAGTTACTGGTGATAAATGTTCAAT
>NZ_JANEWM010000153.1:0-865 GCF_028069825.1 Citrobacter sp. Igbk 14 | reverse complement strand
ATAAGACACTATCATTTGATAATACTTCTGGTAACTTAAAGACGTAATTGCATCGAGTTGCCGCAAAGAGATTAGCCGTGGTTTCGTCTACGGTTTTAGATTCAATTTCGAATAATTTCTCCAGTGTTTTTTGAGCAATAAATAAATCATCAGGAAAATATAATATTATCCTAACCCCAAATAAGTCTTGAATTTTTTTACCATCCTCTGAGTATTTATTAGGCTCTTTTTCATATTTCTTAATTATTGAGCTTTCTGATTTTGTCCTCGAAAAAAAACGATAAAGTAATCCAATACGATTAAGTTCATCTTCTATATCTTTTTGCAAACTTTGAATAATTCGCAATTCATTTCCGTTATACATCAGAAATTCCTCCCAAGAATTGCTTTAATCTCTGATATTCTTGCCATGTTAAGTTCAAGGAACGAACGCTTGTCTGGCGTAAGTAAAAGACCGTCTTTCCTCAATTTATCTAAAGAATGGAGTATTTCACTTAACTGAAATTGATTGTTGTTAGAACATAAGCCTTTTATAGGCCGATGCTTATGATAGCTAACACTCCCTCTGGGACAGAACTTCTCTAAGATGTAAATATCACAATCTGTAATATCGTGATCATTTTCACTGTTTATCTCGACAGATTTTTTATTAATAGCATCATTGTCACATTCACATCCCAAAAAATAAATATCTTCCCTACCACTTAATTCGTTAAAACTACAATCTATAAAAGAACAGTTCACGAATGTAACGTTTTTATAATTACCACAGGTAAATATGCTGCTAAAAAACGAACAATCAACAAAGATAGTATCATGTATTATATTTATATCGCCTAAAGAAAGTTTTGATATAGACAATTGC
>NZ_JANEWM010000152.1:0-865 GCF_028069825.1 Citrobacter sp. Igbk 14 | reverse complement strand
ATTAAAAATAGCTGTATATACGATAACATCAATCATGAGTTAAAAAGCAAAGATGGGACCCGGGCGATAAAACTTACCCACATGCGGTCTAAGTGTTTAGATTTTATTCTAACTAATGCACAAGAATTGGTGATTAGAAAAAATCAAATTTCAGCTGTACTATGGGAAGAAAGAAGTGAATTTATAAACGATGCAAATTTAACACAACTACTATACCTGGTCAGAAAAGACCTGAAGTTTTTTGGTATTGATAATTTGTTTGTAACAATCCCACGTCAGGGGATCCAGCTTAATGGGGATATAGAAATTAAATGTTTGGAAAACAAACAGCACATTTTCCAGAATCGTTTTATTTATCCTATAACAATAGCTCTGATCGCGCTAATAATTCTATATGCCGTACTGAACTTTTACTTATCATAAAGCAGTAATGCCCATGGATGGGCAATACCACTCACTTAACAAAAATTTGTGCTAACTTATCTTTCAACATTTTCAATACAGGTCCTGCAAACACCCCACCCAGCCCGGACAATATAAGTATCATATGAGTCCCTGCGCCTTTATCAAGGGCAATGCTGGATAGCAAAAAACCAGTAAAACATGAAATAACAACTTGTTTTAGACATCCTTTAATATTTTTCTGCGTTCTCCTTCGAGTTTCTCTCATGAGGTAACTCACAACGCCTCCCCATGCGCTTACGATGATAACCGCAAGTATCGTTTCAAGCTCGATGATACCTCGAACAGTAGGTTCCGAACCAATTATCATTGTCATAAAAATATCCTTATCATTTTATGGATGAATACTTAGACTGCAACATAAAAATCCATTGTCGAAGCACAGCATAGTATTTATTCTGTT
>NZ_JANEWM010000151.1:0-869 GCF_028069825.1 Citrobacter sp. Igbk 14 | reverse complement strand
ATATAGATATGATACATAAGGCACTGATAACTTCGATTCCCCTACTGACATACCAAATATACATACTATATTCATCCAGACTTAACAGCAGAACATTCGTCAGGATTGCAGAGCAACACAGTAACGCTATGCTTTTCCATAAGATACCATGCATTTTGGTTTTCACTGCCAGATACAACAAAACCATTCCCCATGCAATAATCAGCGAATATATGTAGCCAATATGCCAGTGCACCGTTTTATTGTCAGCTTTTAAACTGGTAATTTCAATCGTGACATCAGCGTTATAACTGGATAAGTTATGTGAAAGGAATGCAATTGCCAGCATA
This sequence comes from Citrobacter sp. Igbk 14, assembly GCF_028069825.1. Lineage (NCBI taxonomy): Bacteria > Pseudomonadati > Pseudomonadota > Gammaproteobacteria > Enterobacterales > Enterobacteriaceae > Citrobacter > Citrobacter sp. Igbk 14. The sequence goes on along the minus strand of NZ_JANEWM010000151.1, from coordinate 540 downwards.
ATCAGCAATGCTATAATGATGTAACACGGTTCTCTTTCTTTAGTCTCAATAACGGTGGAAGTCGCTTTATACGCTTTCAATGATACAAAAAGCAATGCAATAAAACTCACTTACCTAAAATAATAGAAGATAGCAATATCATTTGTGCATTTCTCTATCAAAACACTATCATTAATTAAATTCTGAACGATATATATAGTTTCTATAAAATAGATGTTATTACTAAGGAATGCCATTCCTAATATCATCAGGTATGTTAGATCTTTCCTGCAAAGGTATTGAAAAAGCATAAAAAGGAAAATAATGCCGTACAGAAAAAACAACCCAACGATGATAATTAAATATGTTGTTTGAGGTACACTCTGCACTTCTAACTGATACTGAGAAAGACACACACCAGCAATAAAATAGCTGACCAAGCAAGTAATGTAAAATCTCATCAACCTGCTATTGTTTGAATTACTATTATCCATAACAGCCCTGGCAAGAATCCCTTTTAGCATTTTATATATTAAGTTATTATTTTTTGCAAATTAATAA
>NZ_JANEWM010000150.1:0-882 GCF_028069825.1 Citrobacter sp. Igbk 14 | reverse complement strand
ATACATTCTTCATTCTTATCGCACAGCAATAAGCTCCATTTCTCGACACAGCCCATTACGTCGATTGTCTTCTATCAATTCTACATTTGTAAATCCAACATTAGATAATATATCGATAAGATAATCTACAGAAAACATATTATAATGAAAATCCCCTTCGTAATCTTGAGCCCCGTATGTGACTTTACGTAAATCTTCAAAACTCATTATGCCTTGCACATAGTCATTTATCATGCTATTTGCGTCTGGGGTCACTATTCTTAAAACACCACCTTTCTTCAATTTAGAAAGCCAGTTAGGGAGTATTACTCTACTGAGTTCAACTTCTGTAAAATGTTCAATTAAATGTGCACTATATATTTCGTCTAAACTTTGGTCGTCAAAAAACAAGTTTCCAGCATCACAAATAACATCAATGCCTGGCAATTGCCTTGCATCTACATTAATATACCCTTCTGGTTGAACATGCCCACATCCAACATTTATTCGTCTTAAATTTTGATTTTCATATTTTTCATTATTTAATACTAAACTCTCTATTTTTGTATTATTTCTATCCTTAAGAGTATCCGTTTTCACTCTAAATTCAAACATTAACTCTTCACGGATAAACTCCAACCTTTCCATGTGTTGGTAAAGAATAGTTTTTATATCTTTACTGAGCAGATCCCTTTTATCTTCCATCTCAATCAACTGAGTGATGATTTTATTTTCATTTCCAAAGTGATGTGCAATACTTTTATCGAGTTCATCAATGCGAGATTTTAACCTTTCATTATTTTCATAAATCATATCCACGCGAGAATTTAGCTTATTACTGTTTTCATTGATAGCATCAACAATACTCTGTATTTTCGAATTTATGTTACTAAAATTAAACAT